>CALXFI010000006.1 GCA_944387535.1 uncultured Clostridia bacterium
ATATAGATTATATTAAATATTAAAAAATAAAGAAAGGAGTCGTATGGTTATTTAAGTTATTAAATATATCATACAAGTAATAATATGAAAAAACCAGAATTATTAGCACCAGCAGGATCATTTGAAAAAGCAAAAATAGCATTTATGTATGGAGCAGATGCCATCTATTGTGGAACATCATCATTGTCATTAAGAACAAGAGCAGATATGGAAGATGAAGACTTAGTGAAAACAATAAAATATGCACATAGTATAGGAAAAAAAGTGTATGTAACACTAAATATATTTGCATGGGATGATAAATATGATGAAATAATTGATATGGCAAAAGAATTAGAAGAATTAAAGCCAGATGGAATAATTGCAGCAGATGGGGGAGTAATAGATGTATTAAAAGAGTATGCTCCTAGTGTAAAAATAAATGTAAGTACACAAGCAAATGTAGTAAGCTTACATGCAGCAAACTTTTGGTATAAAAATGGTGCAAAGAGAATGATAATGGCAAGAGAAATGAATAAGGAACAATTAAAATATATAATGAAAAATAAACCAGAAGATATGGAAATAGAAATATTTATACATGGAGCAATATGTTTTGCATATTCAGGTAGATGTTTCTTAAGCGACTTCTTAGCATGTAGGAGTGCAAATTTAGGAGATTGTGCACAAAGTTGTAGATGGTCATATAATTTATATGCAGAAGAGAAAAACAATCCAGGAGAGTTAATGCCAATAGAAACAGATAAATATGGAACAAGTATCTTTTCTTCTAAAGATTTATGCTTAATAAAAGAAATACCAGAAATTATAGATATGGGTGTAGATAGTATGAAAATAGAAGGAAGATTAAAAACAGAATATTACTTGGCAAGTGTAATAAATGCATATAGAAATGCTATTGATGATTATGAAAAAGACCCTGAAAATTATGATTATAAAAAATACTTAAAAGAATTAGAAAAAGTAAAAACAAGAGGATTAACAACATTTTATTTTAATGATAGAAATAATAAAGATATTCAAGAATATAAAGGAAGACAATATAATGAAGACTATGAATTTGGCGGAAAAGTTGTAGAATATAATGAAAATATTTCTACAATAGAAATAAAAAATAAATTATCTGTAGGAGATACATTAGAAATAATTGTGCCAAATGAAATAGAGCCTTATGAATTTAAAATAGAAAAATTATATGATGAAGAAACAGATGAAGAAATAAATGAAATAAGCCCAGGAGTAAAAGGACAAAAAGTAAAGTTACATCTTCCGATAGAATGTAAAAAAGATTGGATAATAAGAAGAAAAAAATAATGAAACAAATTGGGGACAGGTCTTAAATGTATCATTTTTGTAAATAATATAAAAGTGATATAAAGACCTGTTTTTAGTTTCTAGATAAGTCATGCTTTTTTAAATCCTTAAAAATGTTTTACAATAATATTATTTTTTCCCGAATAAAGAAAAAAGTAAAAAGCCAAGAAATATGCAAAAAAATGAAATAGATCCTGTCAAAAAAGAAGAAATATCAGGCATAAGGACTAAAATAGAACCTAAAGAAAAACCAATAATAGAGTAAAAAGTTTTCTCATAAAAATTATTTAGTAAAAAATTAGTAAGTTTCATAAAAATAAGACACCCTAAAATAAGTCCTAATCCCATAGGAATTAAAACAGGAAAATATAAAGTAGAAATGGAAGCAAGGTAAGTAGAGTAAACTCCCATAAGCATTAAAATAACAGTACTACTAATTCCAGGAACGACTATTCCAACAGACATTATAAAACCAGCAATCATTAAGTATAGAAAGCTAAAAGTTAAATTTGTTTCAGAATTTGGAATATAGGTTTCTAAAACAACTAATACAATTCCAAATAAAAATGCAAATAAGGTGTAAAGTAAAAATTGTGGTTTAAATTTAGTTTTTTTATTAGACTCTTTTATTAAAGAAGGAACGCTTCCTAAAATTAATCCAATAAAAATAGACTTTGTTTGAATAGGAAAATTAATTAAAAAATAATTTAAAAAATTACTAAAAATCAAAACACCAATTGCTACTCCAATAACTATAGGAAGTAAAAACTTTATATTCTTTTTTATATCTTTAAAAAAATGTAAAATACTATCTAATAATTTTTCGTAAATACCAAAAATAATACAAAGAACTCCACTACTAATACCTGGAAGAATAGCACCAGAGCCAATAAGTATACCTTTTACACAATTTAATAAAAATGTCATATAAAAAACACCTCTATAAAGTTTATTAGACAAAGATGTAAAAAATTCTATAAATAATATTTTTAGGAGGTCAGGCACTTTATTTTTTTTAGCTCATATAATGACAGTAGTTAAGAATTTGGAGGTGCATTTATGTTATCAGCACTTTGTATGACGGGTATTTTAGGATTTTTTGAATTTCTAAAAACAGCAGTGTTTGCTGTTCGGATATATTCAAGGAGGAAATTTATTTCCAGAACCATTATCACGGAGAAGAAGAAAAAAATTATTTAGAGCAAATGGCAAAAGGAGATGATGAAGCGAGAAATATTTTAATAGAAAGGAACTTAAGATTAGTAGCACATGTTGCTAAAAAATATTCTACAGCAAAAGTAGATCAAGACGATTTGATATCAATAGGAACAATAGGCCTAATTAAAGGAATAAACAGTTTTAATCCGGAAAAGAAGACAAGACTTTCTACATATGTTGCAAGATGTGTGGATAATGAAATACTAATGTTCTTAAGAGCAAATAAAAAATTAGGAGCGGAAGTATATTTAAATGAGCCAATAGGAAAAGATAAAGATGACAATGTAGTAACACTTCAAGAAGTGTTAGAAAATAATGAAAGAAATATAGAAGATGAAGTAGATATTAAAATGAAAGTAAAATTGCTATATGAAAAAATGAAATCTATTTTAAAGACAAGAGAAAAAACAATACTAGAATTGAGGTTTGGTTTAGGAGGCAAAAAGCCAAAAACGCAAAATGAAATAGCAAGTATGATGGGAATATCTCGTTCGTATGTATCTAGAATAGAAACAAAAGCGATTAGTAAACTTGCTAAAGAAATAAAAGAATAGAAAAATGAAAAAAATCAAGATACGTATAATAATAAAATTAATATTAAATTAAGAAAATTATTAACTAAAAAACTTCACTAGTAAAAACAAATGTGGTATAATTGCAAAAACAATTTGAGGTGAAATATGGAAAGAATAAAATTAAGAGATAGAATATTACCTAAATATACAAAAGGTGAAGAAATATTTAATATGACATCACATATAGTAGGTGCAGTGCTTGGAGTTGTTGCAACTGTATTGTGCGTGGTATTTGCTGCAATACATGGAAATGTATATGGCGTTGTAAGTGGAGCTATATATGGTGTTACAATGATTATATTATATACAATGTCTAGTATATATCATGGATTAAATCCAAAGAGATATTCTAAAAAAGTATTTCAAGTATTAGATCATTGTTCTATATTTTTATTAATTGCTGGTTCATATACACCATTTGCATTATGCACAATTCGTGAATATGATACAGCATCTGGTTGGGTTATATTTGGTGTGATATGGGCGGTTGCAATTTTAGGCATTGTATTAAATTCAATTGATATAAAAAAGTTTAAAGTATTTTCAATGATATGTTATTTACTTATGGGATGGTGTATAGTATTTAAAATTGGATTGTTACCAAAACTATTGGGAACAGCAGGATTTGTATTACTTTTATTAGGAGGAATAGCATATACAGTTGGAGCTATTTTATATGGAATAGGGAAAAAACATAAATATATGCATTCAGTATTTCACTTATTTATATTATTAGGAAGCTTATTACAATTTTTCTGTATATTATTATATGTAATGTAAAAATAAAAAAATAGAAGATAAAAGAAGTAGAAAAATGTCTTTTCTACTCCTCACAAACTTAATTAATTTTAGCATAAAATAATAAAAAATGCAAATATCAAAAAAGTTAGATTAAGCGAGAATAAATTAAAAAAAATAAGGTAATCATATATAATAATAAAAAGGATAAGAAAATAGAAGAAATTTCAAGTTGATAATATTTTTTACTTGTGTTAAAATAAAAATAACTTAAGAGAGGAACTTAAAAAAGAAAATATTCACCCTGCGTAGTACGTAAGAACTTATTTTTAGAACCAACAAATATTTAAGAGGGGCCAATCTCTGAGTATGGCGTGCATGCTTACAGTATATAGTAAGAAGCCCAGGAATATTTAGGTAGGCACCCACCTGTTTTTAGGAGCAGGTCCTTAAAAATTAAGGCAGCTACGGCTAAGGCGGGGATGATTTATATAAAAAGCAATAGAGATATCGCTTTATATAAAACACAAAGAACCAGTTAACAAATAACTGGTTTTTCTTGTATGCTGTTTTTTCTAATTATTTTCCTAATTCTATTATAGCTTTTGCATAAATTTTACAAGCAAGAATTAAATTATCTATTTCAACAAATTCATCTGTTTGATGGCACATATCTTTGTGACCTGGAAAGTTTGGCCCAAAGGAAATACAGTTTGTAAATGCACGTGCATATGTAGCACCACCAATAGCAATAGGTTCAGCATTAGAATTTGTTTCTTCATTAAAGATCTTACATAAAGTTTTAACTAATTTATCATTTTTAGGTACATGTAAAAAGTCTTCTGTAGAAGTTGTTTCAAAATTTAAATTAGAATAATTACTACATAACCTATTAAAAATATCTTCAATATCAGAAATAGGAGTGTTTATTGGTATTCTTAAATTCATGCCTATTTTTAATATGTTATTTTCTAATAAAAAATCACCAACATTTAAAGTAAGCCTTCCAGACTCATCTTTGCAAGATATTCCCAAAGATTTTCCATCATATTCTGTGTTTATATATTTATTAAAGAAGTCTAATAACTCTAAATTACAATTGTAATGCTTAAATGTTAAAGCAAGAATTACAAGTAATCTAGAAATAGCATTTACACCTGCATCTGGGTGAGCAGCATGTGCTCCAACTCCATATGAAGTAAGTTTTACTTCAGTTTGGCTTAATTTGTAAATATCTATTTCAAAGTTATTTCTTTTAATAAAATGTTTTAAAGTTTCAATAAAATCACTCATTTGAATATTGTCATTAATTTCTAAAACTAAACTACAAAATTTGGGTACTACATTAAGTGCATTGTTATTACAATCAATTTCTTTTATTTTTATTTTATCAAAATTGTTTGTATAATTTTCTTTTATATAGCAACTTAAAATAGATTTTTCAGCATAAATACATGGAAAATCAGCATCTGGACTAAAGCCAACAGCAGGAGCTTCTTCATGCTTTTTATAGTAATCAATGCATTTCCAATCATTTTCTTCATTAAGTCCTATAATTAAACGAACTCTCTTATTTAGTTTACAATTATCCATAACAGCTTTCATAGCATATAAACTTGCGACTACTGGACCTTTATCATCGATTGCACCTCTACCAAAGATTTTACCATCTGAAATAGTGGCGGAAAATGGAGGAAAAGTCCAACCAGTACCTTCTGGTACTACATCTAAATGGCCAATAATACCAACAAGTTCATCTCCTTTACCAAATTCAATATAGCCACAATAACCATCTATATTTTTAGTTCTAAAACCTAGTTTTTTTCCTAAATCTAGCATATATTCTAATGCAGAATTTACATTTTTTCCAAATGGCATTTTTTCATCATCTGATTTTGAATAAACACTTGGTATTCTAATTAATTCTTGAGTTGCTTTTATAATATCGTCTTTTAAATTATCAACAATATTATCTAACATATAATCACCCCACTTTTTCATATTGGACATTATAACATATGTTGGACAAATATAAAATAGAATAAAAAATTTAAAATATTAGTAGTAAAAAAATATAATGTGTGTTATATTAGTTTTGAGGTGAGATATTTGAAATTAGAAAGTGTAGAAGAATTAGAAAGACAAGCAAAAGTAATAAGAAGAGGAATTGTCCAGCAAGTATATAAAGCAAAGTCAGGGCATCCAGGAGGATCACTCTCAATTGCAGATATAATGACAGTATTGTATTTTAATGAATTAAATGTAGATGAGAAAAACCCTAAATGGGAAGATAGAGATAGATTGGTTCTATCAAAAGGACATTGTTGTCCGGCTTTATATAGTTGTTTGGCCAATGGAGGATTTTTTGATGTTTCTAAATTAGAAGGTTTTAGAGAAATCGATAGTAATCTTCAAGGACATCCTGATATGACTAAAGTTCCTGGTGTTGATATGTCAACAGGATCACTTGGACAAGGACTTTCTTGTGCAGTTGGGATGGCAATAGCAGGAAAGATGGATAAAAAAGATTATAGAGTATATGCAATATTAGGAGATGGAGAAATAGAAGAAGGACAAATTTGGGAAGCAGCAATGTCAGCTTCTAAATACAAGCTTGATAATTTGTGCGTCATTGTAGATAATAATAATTTACAAATAGATGGCACAATAGAAGAAGTTGGTGGCTTAGATAAAATAGACAAAAAATTTAAAAGTTTTGGATTCCAAATAATAAATATAGATGGACATGATATAGAAGAGATTATGAGTGCATTTGAAGTTGCAAAAAATGTTAAAAATATGCCTGTATGCATAATTGCAAAAACTGTTAAAGGAAAAGGTGTATCATATATGGAAAATAAAGTGGAATGGCATGGAAAAGCACCAAATGAAGAACAATATAAAATTGCTATGGAAGAATTAAAATAAAAAAGTGAGGGTTTGATATGGAAGAGATAAAAAAAGCAACCAGAGAAAGTTATGGAGAAGCTTTGTTAGAATTAGGAAAAGAAAATAATAATGTAGTTGTTTTAGATGCAGACTTATCAACAGCAACAAAAACAAATTTGTTTGCAAAAGAATTTCCAGAAAGATTTTTTGATATGGGAATAGCAGAAGCAAATATGACGGGAGTAGCAGCAGGACTAGCTACTTGTGGAAAGGTACCTTTTGCAAGTACATTTGCAGTATTTGCAGCAGGAAGAAGCTATGACCAGATAAGATGTAGTATAGCTTATCCAAAATTAAATGTAAAAATATGTGCAACACACTCAGGAGTAACTGTTGGTGAAGATGGAGCAACACACCAAATGTTAGAAGATATTTCTATGATGAGGACAATGCCTAATATGACTGTAATGTCTGTTTGTGATGATACCGAAACAAAATGGGCAGTAAGAGAAATATCTAAATTCGAAGGACCAGTATATTTAAGACTTGCCAGAATGAAAACTTCTGTAATCTATGATGAAAATCAAAAATTTGAAATAGGAAAGGGGATTCAAATAGGAGAAGGAACAGATGCAACTATATTTGCAACAGGAGTAACAGTAGAGCAAGCTTTAATTGCTAAAAAAGTATTAAAAGAAAAAGGAATAGATGTAAGAGTAGTTGATGTTCATACAATAAAGCCAATAGATAGAGAAATAATTATAAAATGTGCAAAAGAAACTAAAAAATTAATTTCTATAGAAGATCATAGTATAATAGGAGGATTAGGCTCAGCAATAGCAGAAGTTTTAACAGATGAATATCCAACAAAATTAACTAGATTAGGGGTTCATGATACATTTGGAAAATCAGGAAAAGATGAAAAACTAATGGAGTATTTTGGAATAACAGCAGAAAATATAATAAAGGAAATATGATTTCGCATTAGGGACGTTTCCTTTGCGAATTTTTTGTCGCGTTTGGGACAGATCATTAAAGATGTGTCCCAGATGCGAAATTTTTTGCGCGAAGGAAACGTCCCTAATTGCATTGTGAATTTTCTGTAAATTTTTAAAAATAGAGAAAAACAATGAAAAAGTGAAAAAACTCGAAAAAAACCAACATTTTCTATCATATTTTTTATAAAAAACTATTGCAAAAAATTGACTTTATTGTTATTATAAGAGAGTAAAGTAAGATAGAATACTATGCCGAAAAATTATATAAAAAACAAAGGGTAAGGAGAATCTAAAATGATTGAATTTAGAAATGTCACAAAAACATATGATACAGGAACTAAAGCTGTAAAAAATGCCAACTTTGTTATAGATAAAGGTGAGTTTGCATTTTTAGTAGGTTCTTCAGGAAGTGGAAAATCAACACTTATTAAATTAATATTAAAAGAGGAAGAGCCAACATCAGGAAATATAATAATAAATGGAAAAGACACAACATTTTTAAAACCAAATAGAATACCATATTTAAGAAGGAGTATGGGAGTAGTATTCCAAGATTTTAGACTTTTACCAGATAAAACTGTATATGATAATGTAGCATATGCTATGTATATTGTAAGAGCTACTCCAAGACACATTAGGAGACAAGTACCAATGGTATTATCTTTAGTAGGATTAAGTGGAAAAGCTAAAATGTATCCAAATGAATTATCAGGAGGAGAACAACAAAGGGTGGCATTAGCAAGAGCGTTAGTAAATAATCCATCTATGTTAATAGCAGATGAACCAACAGGAAACTTAGACCCAGATACAGCATGGGATATAATGAATTTATTAAATGATATTAATATGAGGGGAACAACAGTCGTTGTTGCAACTCATGCTAAGGATATAGTAAATCAAATGAAAAAAAGAGTAATACACATTCGCAAGGGCGAAATAATTAGAGATGATAAAAAAGGTGGGTATGATTGTGAAATATAGTAGGTTAGGATATTTTATAGGTGAAGGATTTAGTAACGTATTTAAAAATAAAAAGTCAACTGGTGCTTCTCTTATGATTATGTGTGCTACTATGATTATATTTGGAATTTTCTTAATATTAGGAGAAAATATTAATCACTTTGTAAGTCAAGTAGAATCACAACAAGGTATAGAAGTATTTGTAAAAAATGAAGCAACACAAGAACAAATTGAGGAATTGGGAGAAAAAATAAGAGCAATTGATGGAGTAAGTACAGTAGAGTTTGTATCAAAAGATGAAGCATTACAACAGATGAAAGAAAGATTTGGAGATAAACAAGATTTGTTAGATGGTTATGAAGGCGAAAATAATATATTTTCAGCATCATATGTAGTAACGCTAACAGATTTAACAAAAAGTCAAGCAGTACAAGAGCAAATTAATACATATAAAGATGTAGTAAAGAAAATTACAAGTAAAGATGAAGTTATAACAACATTAATAAATTTAGCAAATGGAATTAAGATTGTAACAGGAGTAATATTGTTATTACTAATTATAATTTCAATATTTATTATAGCAAATACAATAAAGCTTACAGTACATGCAAGAAGAAAAGAAATTTCTATTATGAAATATGTAGGTGCAACAAATGGATTTATAAGATGGCCATTTATTGTAGAAGGTATGATTATAGGAGTTTTAGCAAGTATAATTTCAATTGTAATAGTTGGAGGGGCATACACACTTATTGCAGATAAGTTAGTAAGTTCACAGTTCATGCAATTAATAAATATGAACCTAATTAGTTTTAGTGACATGTTTAGTTCAATAATATTTGTTTATATGTTACTAGGAATTGGTATAGGTGTTCTTGGAAGTGTAATTTCAATGAGAAAATATTTAAAAGTATAAAGGAGAAAAAATGCGAAAGTTTTTAATTATAATTTTAGCTTTTGTAATGATAATATTTAGTATTTTTCCTTATGTACATGCAGAAAACGAAACAGAAAATAGTGTTACAAATAATACAACAACTAATACAGCAGTAGATAATCTTCAAAATGAAAGAAATGAAGTTCAAAACCAAATTGATGAGGCAAGTGGACAATTAGAGGGAGTACAAAATGATTTATCAGAAAATTTACAGCAAGTACAAAAATTAGATGAAAGGATTTCTGAAACAGAGCAAGAGCTAAATGATTTAAATACACAAATAACAGATTTACAGAATTCAATAGATGAAGTAGAAGCAAACTTGAAGACTGCAAAAGAAACATATGATTCACAAAAAACATTACTAGATAATTATTTAATTGAGGTGCAAGAAACAAGTGATACTGAATATCTAGATGTTTTACTTACCTCTAAGAATATTTCAGAATTCTTATCTAGCTATTTCTTAATTTCAGAGCTTGCAAGCTATGAAATGGATTTGTTAGATGATATGCAGGCAAAAAAAGATGAAATACAGTTATCTAAAACAAAATTAGAACAAAATAGAGAACAATTAGCGACAATAAAAGCAAATCAATCAAAGACAGCTACTATTCTAGAAAATACTAAGACAGTTAGACAAAATTTTATAGCTAAATTATCAGATCAAGAAAAGGCAATTCAAGCACAAATAGATGAATATAATAATAGATTTGATGAAATTAATAAAGAAATTTTATCTTTAGCACAAGGAAGTATTGCAGCAGAGTATATTGGTGGAGAACTTGCATGGCCAGTCCCTGGATATACAAGAATAACTTCTAAATACGGAATGAGAACTCATCCAATTACAGGAGTTTATAAATTACATACAGGTGTGGATATAGGAGCACCAATGGGAGCAAATTTCATTGCAGCAAACGATGGGGTAGTCACAAAAGCAAGTTATAATAGTGCATATGGAAATATGGTTATAATAGACCATGGCGGAGGAGTTTCTACATTATATGCACATGGTTCTGAAATTTTAGTTGAAGTTGGACAAACTGTAAAAAGAGGGGACCCAGTTTTAAAGGTAGGTTCAACAGGATATTCAACTGGAGCACATGCACATTTTGAAGTAAGATTAAATGGTGTGGTAACAGATCCAATGCCATATATAACGAATGGATTAGTACCACAGACACAAACAAATAATGAAGAAACACAGAATAATGAAACAAACTGATAAGATTAAAAAAGTAGGAGGAACTTATGAAAAAAGTTGGACTAAAAATATTAGGGGTAGTTTTAGTAACAATCATATCATTGCAATTTAATGTAGTAATGGCGGTTTCTCAAGAAGATTTGGATAATGTAAATAGCGAAATAGAAGATAAAAAAGAAGAATTGGAGGATGTACAAAATCAAAAATCTCAAACCATGTCAGAGGTTGAAGATTTGACGACTAAGATTTCTGATTATCAAGCACAAATAGATGATTTAGATAGTCAAATAAATGACTTAAATGCTAAAATAGAAGAATCTCAAAAGAAAGTAGATGAAGCACAAACAAAATATGATGAAAATAAAAAACTAGCAGAAGAAAGATTAGTTGTAATGCAAGAATCAGGAGATACAACATATTTAGATTTTATATTATCATCTAAAAGTATAACTGATTTGATTTCTAGTTATTATTTAGCATCAGAATTAGCAGAAGCAGATACTGAACTTTTAAATAGTTTAGAACAAGAAAGACAAGAGCTTGAAAATGCTAAAACAGAGCTAGAAAACAATAAATCAGAATTAGATAATACTAAAAGAACTAAAGAAAGTGCATCATCTCAATTACAGGTTTTGAAAAGTGCAAAAAATAAACAAGTTGAACAATTATCTCAAGATGAAAAAGATATACAAGCACAAATTGATGAATTGGTAGACCATGAGTCAAGTATTAGAAGCGAAATTGCAAGAATGAAAGCAGAATATGATAAGAAAAAACCAGGAAATGGAAATAGCAACAATAGTAATAGTGGTGGTACAAATAGTAATAATGAAACAAGTTCTTTTGGTTTTGGTTGGCCAGTATCAAATAATAGAATAGGAACAGGATATGGAGCTTCAGGTTCATATTGGAGTTCAGGATATCATACAGGAGTTGATTTCCCAGTAGGGTCAGGAACACCAGTATATGCAGTTGGAGATGGACAAGTATTTGATACAGGATATAATAGTGCTTATGGAAATTTTGTAGAAATATATCATGGAAACAATGTATATAGTTTTTATGCACATGCATCAAGTGTTAATGTAAGTAAAGGGCAAACTGTAACTAAAGGACAGCAGATAATGTTATCAGGAGCTAGTGGAAATGTTACAGGTGCACATCTACATTTTGAAATTAGAACACCTGGTTATGGATATTCAAGTTGTGTAAATCCAATGCCATATTTACCTTAAGTTATTAATTATTTATAGAAATATATAAATTACATTAGTAAAAATTATAGGAGGAACTTATGAAAAAGATAACTTTAAAAATATTGGGAATAGTTGTCATGCTGGTTGTATTATTACAAACGGTAGCAATGGCAGCAACACAAAGTGAATTGCAAAATCAAAAAAATGATAATCAAGATAAAATTAATGATGCAAAAGAGGATTTAAGTAATGTTCAAGAGCAAAAGTCAAGTACGCAAGAAGAAATAAATGATTTAGATAGCCAGATTGCTGATTATCAGTCACAAATAAATGAACTAGATACTAAAATTAATGATTTAAATAATCAAATAGAAGAAGCACAAAAAAAGCTAGATGAGGCACAAGCGCAGTATGAAGAAAATCAAAAATTAGCAGAAGAAAGATTAGTAGTAATGCAAGAATCAGGAGATGTATCATATTTAGATATAATGTTATCTTCTTCTGATAGTATTGTTGATATGATTTCTGGATATTACTTAGCATCAGAATTAGCAGAAGCTGATACAGAATTATTAGATTCACTTCAAACACAAAAAGATGAAGTAGAGAAAGCAAAAACAGATTTAGAGAATAGTAAATCTGAATTAGATAATTCGAAAACAAGTAAAGAAAGCGTTACTGCTCAATTAGAAGTTGTAAAAGAAGAAAAAAATACAGAGGTTGCAAAATTATCTGAAGATGAAAAGCAAATTCAAGCACAAATAGATGAATTAACTGAAGCTAATAAATCAATAGATGCAGAAATATTACAAAAACAAAAAGAAGTAGAAGAACAATTAAAGAAAAAACAACAAGCAGCAGCAAATGCATCAAAACCAACAAACTCATCAGGTTCTTCAAATACTGGAACTTCAACAGGAGGAGGAGCTGTAAGCTCATCAGGATTTATTTACCCAGTACCAGCAGGATATCAAAGAATTACTACACAATTATATTACTCAAGTGGTGCATACCATGGAGCAGTAGATTTTGGTAGTGGAGGAATTAATGGACAACCTGTTTATGCTGTTCAAGAAGGAGTAGTAGTAACAGCAAAATCATTAACAACTAGTTATGGAACATATGTAATAATAGCTCATCCAAATGGATTATATACATTATATGCTCATGGACAGGCAGGCTCTCTAAGAGTATCAGAAGGAGATTATGTATCTCAAGGACAACAAATAATGAATGTTGGTTCAACTGGAAATTCAACAGGACCACACTTACATTTTGAAGTAAGAAAAAGTCCAGGTACATATTCAAAGAGGGTAGATCCAAGACCATATTTACCTTAAAATACTTTGTAATTTAAGTAGTTAATTATACATATAATAAATTAATGATTATAAAAATTATATGGGCGGAAAACCTTCCGCCCAGCTTTAGTACATTAAGTACTAAACTAAAAATGGAGGCTAGAAATGGAAGAGGGAAAAAAGATTAAGACTTACAAAATTGTGATGCTAGTTATCTTAGTTGCATTTGTAACTTTTCTAGTAACATCAATTGGAATGTATCAATATTTTACAAATGATGGTTTTGGAAAAAAATTAGTAGCAAAAGCTGAAGAAAATGAAGAAATAGTAGATACTTTAGATCAATATAGAAAAATAATAGATAAATATTATTTAGGAGATATTGATGAAGAAAAATTAAAAGAAGGTGCCATAAAAGGATATGTAGCAGGATTAGGAGATGAATATACAGAATATATTCCTAAAGATGATATGGAAGATTATATGGCAGATATTACAGGAGATTTCGTAGGTGTCGGAATATATATGGTACAAGATACAGATGCAAATAGAATAATGGTATTATCACCAATAAAAGGTGGACCTGCAGAAAAAGCAGGAATACAACCAGGAGACTATATAACGGCTGTAGATGGAGTACAATATACAGGAGACCAAATGACAGAAGCATCAAATAAAATAAAAGGTGAAGAGGGAACAACCGTTAAATTAGAAGTTTTAAGAGATGGTGAGACTTTGAACTTTGAATTAACAAGAGAAAATATAAAAGTAAATCCTGTAGAAGGAGAGGTTTTAGAAGGAAATATTGGATATATAGAATTTTCTTCATTTGATGAAGGAACAGCAGATGAATTTAAAGCTAAGTTTGAAGAATTACAAAGTCAAGGAATAACTTCATTAATAATAGATTTAAGAAATAATGGAGGCGGAATAGTAGACGAAGCATTAGATATTGCAAACTATATATTAGATAAAGATTCTGTTATTTTATATGAGGTAGATAAAAATAATAATGAAGAAGTTGAAAAAACAACGGATAATCCAATAATTAATATGCCAATAGTAATACTTACAAATGAAAATACTGCAAGCTCATCTGAAATATTAGCTGGAGCATTAAAAGACCATGGAAAAGCAACGATAGTAGGAACAAAAACATTTGGAAAAGGAGTAATACAACAATTACTTACATTACCAGATGGAAGTGGATTAAAAATAACTGCTGAAAAATATTTAACACCAAATAGAACAGAAATAAATAAAGTAGGAATAGAACCAGATGAAAAGGTAGAGTTACCAGATACAGTAACAAATGTTTTAAATGTTGATAGAAATGAAGATACGCAATTACAAAAAGCAATTGAAGTATTAAATAGAAATTAAAGTGAGGGATGACAATGAATTTACCAAATAAACTAACTATTTTTAGAATTATATTAGTACCAATAATGGTAATAATTCCGTTTTTTAGAATAGATGCAAGATTTTTAGGAATACCAGTAGAATGGATTATAATTGATATTATATTTATAGTAGCTTCTATAACAGATAAATTGGATGGATATTTAGCAAGAAAAAATCATCAAGTAACAGCTTTTGGTAAATTCTTAGATCCTTTAGCAGATAAAATATTAGTGCTAGCTGCAATGATAATGTTAGTTGAAATGCAAAAATTACCTGCATGGATACCAATTATAGTACTTGCTAGAGAGTTCGTTGTGTCAGGATATAGATTAATTGCAGTAGAACAGGGTGGAGAAGTAATTGCAGCATCTAAATGGGGAAAACTAAAAACATTAACTCAAATGTTAGCAATTGTTTTAGCTTTCTTAGATTTAAATGCATTTGGAGAATGCTTTACAGGAGTATTACAAGGTGGAGATTTAGTATTAAATTTAATAGTAACAATAATGATGATTATACAAGTAATTGCAACAATATTCTCTGGAATAGATTATTTAAAGGGTGCTAAAAAATATATAAAAACTAAATAAAATAAAAACAAATGAATATAAAAAATTAAAAAAAGGAATAAACTGAAGATAAAATGAATATAATTTTAAATAAAAAATGAGGTTTGCTTGACAAATTTCATTTTTTGCCGTAATATAATAAAAGATTTTTTAAAAAGCGAAATTAAAAGAAAAGGACAATTTGCCTAAAGAGAGGAGAAATGAACAATGGATGAGAAAAAAGAAGTGATATTAACACAAGAAGGATATGATAAATTAGAGGCAGAGTTAAATTATTTAAAGACAGATAAAAGAGCTGAAATAGCAGATAGAATAAAAGTAGCATTAGGATTTGGTGACTTATCTGAAAATTCAGAATATGATGAAGCAAAGACTGCACAAGCAGAAAATGAAACAAGAATTGTAGAACTTGAAGATAAATTAAGACATGCTAAAATAATTGACCAAAAAGATATTAATACAGATACTGTTCAAGTAGGAAATATCGTTAAAGTATTAGATATGGAATTTGATGAAAAAGTAGAATATCAAATTGTTGGATCTACAGAGGTAAATTTAGCTGAAAATAAAATTTCTAATGAATCACCTTTGGGAGCTGCTTTACTTGGGGCTAAGAAAAATAATGTAGTTGAAGTAAATGCACCTGGTGGAGTTATGAAATATAAAATACTATCAATAAAGAAATAATTTTATTAAGCTGTTTTTGGGACGGGGACAAAAAACAGCTTTTTACTTTTAAGGGGATTGAAGCAAGTTTTTAGATTTAAGCCTCGCTTATCGGTATTTTGCTACCCCTTAAATTCCCCTACGCAAAATTACCTAATCTAAAAACTTGCTATATCTTTTACTTCAAAAAGATTTAAAGTTTTAGTTTAAAGTCACTCCTAAAAAACAAGAACTTTCTAAAGCTAGTTTTATCATATTATTTAAGCCAGTTTGCCTTTCTTCAGGTGTTGCTACTTCTTTAATATATTTTGAGTCTACAACACTCATTAAACAAGCAGCTTTTTTGTTTAACATTTTAGCAGTGTAAAATAATGCAAAAGCTTCCATTTCAGCGCCAACAGGGTTGAAGTCAGCAGGTACTCTTTCTAAGAATTTATTTACATCTGTCATATAAACATCAAAGCAATCTGTACATACTGTATTTCCTTTTACAATTTTAGTATTTATTTTATTTGCAGTTTCTTCAATAACAGAATTTAGTTCGTTATTTCCTTCTACAATATGACAGTCTTCATTATTTAATGTTAAAGCAAAATTAGACTCACTAAATACTTTATTAGCTAAAATTATATCAAATAGTTTTAATTCTGGTTTATATCCTCCACAAGAGCCTATTCTTATTATATTTTCTACTTCATAAAATTTATAAAGTTCATAACAATAAATTCCCATACTTGGCATACCCATTCCAGATGCCATAACAGTTACATCTTTTCCTTTATATTTTCCAGTATAGGCATATATTCCTCTTACTTGGTTTACTAACCTATAATCTTCTAAAAAGTTTTCTGCAATGTATTTTGCACGAAGTGGATCTCCTGGCATAATTACAGTTTTTGCAATATCACCTAAATTGGCTTCATTATGTGGTGTTGGCATAATAATTCCTCCTTTAAAAATTTTTTATATTCTTTTATAAGTTTATATAAGTAGTATATCATAAATGTAAAAAAATAAAAATTAAAAATTAGATAAAATGCTTGTAAAAATTGCTGATAAGTGGTAAAATAATAATAGATTGAAAAAAAACCAAATTTTTTGGCGGATTTTTAATCTTTTTTTATTTGGTTTTGTTTTTTATTTTGGAAAGGGGAAGAAATGAATACAAAGTACATATTTGTAACAGGAGGAGTAGTATCAGGATTAGGAAAAGGAATAACAGCAGCATCACTCGGAAGACTATTAAAAAATAGAGGATATAAGGTAACAATACAAAAATTTGATCCTTATATAAATGTAGACCCAGGAACAATGAATCCTTATGAACATGGAGAAGTATTTGTAACAGATGATGGAGCAGAAACAGATTTGGATTTAGGACATTATGAAAGATTTATAGATGAAAATCTTACACATAATTCAAGTGTAACAATGGGAAAAGTATATTCTTCTGTAATAGAGAAAGAAAGAAAAGGAGAATATTTAGGAAAAACAGTACAAGTAATACCACATATTACAAATGAAATCAAAGATAGAATTTATGGATTTGAAAACACTGATACAGATATAGTAATAACAGAAATAGGAGGTACTGTAGGAGATATAGAAGGCTTATCTATAATAGAAGCAATAAGACAAGTAGGCTTAGAAAAAAATCCAGAAGATGTCTTATATATACATGTAACACTACTTCCATATATACATGGTTCAAATGAAATAAAATCAAAACCAACTCAGCATTCGGTGAAAGAATTACAAAGTTTAGGAATAAAACCAGATATATTAGTGTGTAGAACAGAATTAGATATACCAGATAGTATAAGAGAAAAATTAGCGCTATTTTGTAATGTTAGAAAATCAAGCGTAATTCAAAATAAAACAGCAGATTGTTTATATGCAGTGCCTTTAATGCTCGAAGAAGAAGGATTAGCAAGGGAAGTATGCAATCATTTGAAATTAGATAATTACGTGCCAAATAATATAGAGTGGCAAGAAATGATAAAAAGTATAAGAGAGATAGACAAAAACAATAAAGTAAAAGTAGCAATTGTAGGAAAGTATGTAAAATTAGAGGATTCATATATATCAGTAATAGAAAGCTTATATCATGCAGGATTTGAAAATCATGTAAAAGTAGAAGTAGATTTAATTGATGCAGAAAAAATAAATAGTGAAAATGTAAAAGAAAGATTATCTAAGTATGATGGAATAATAGTACCAGGTGGTTTTGGAACAAGAGGAATAGAAGGAAAAATAGAAACAATTAAATATGCAAGAGAAAATAAAGTGCCATTTTTAGGAATATGTCTTGGTATGCAAATGGCAGTTGTAGAATTTGCAAGAGACGTATTAGGTTTAAAAGATGCAAACTCAGCAGAGTTTGATGAAAAAACTAAAAATCCAGTAATACATATAATGGAAGAACAAAAAAATATAGACAAAAAAGGTGGAACAATGAGACTAGGAGCATATCCTTGTGTAATTAAAGAAGGAACTTTAGCAAGTAAAGTTTATGGAAAAAAGGAAATATCAGAAAGACATAGACATAGATATGAATTTAATAATGAGTATAGAGAAGAATTAGAAAAAGCAGGTTTAACAGTTTCTGGAACATCTCCAGATGGAAATTTAGTTGAAATAGTTGAAATAAAAGATCATCCATATTTTATTGCAGGACAATTTCATCCAGAATTAAAATCAAGACCAAACCGTCCAGCGCCTTTATTTGTAGGGTTAGTAAAATCTTGTATTGATAATAAAAAATAGAAATTTTAAAAATTTCAAAAATACTATTGACAAAAAAGGAAAAAACCTTTATAATCTATAATTGTCAGGAGGAAATGCAGGTGTAGTTCAATGGTAGAACCTCAGCCTTCCAAGCTGATGACGTGGGTTCGATTCCCACTACCTGCTCCAAAATCCTGACAATTAGTTTTTTGCAGGTGTAGTTCAATGGTAGAACCTCAGCCTTCCAAGCTGATGACGTGGGTTCGATTCCCACTACCTGCTCCATTATTTAAACGGCTATAAAATAGTCGTTTTTTTATAAAAAATAAAATTAGAATAAATAAAGAGAAATATTTAAAGATAACAGAACCTATAGCACCAATTACTCATTCTACTGAACATTGTGGACGAAGAATTTTATTTTATAATGAAGAATTAAATAAAAACATATCATTAAAAAGTACAGCTGGTAAAACTATAGAAAAAACATGAGTGAGAATGAAATAGAATTAACAGAATTCGTTGAAAAATATACCAATAAACAATAATTTTAAGAGTGTAGATATTATAATTAATACTACACTCTTTTTTATTTAATTTTTTTCTTAAAAAATATTGCTTAAACTACTAATATTGCTTGTAAAATTTTGCAAATTAGTGTAAAATACGTTTAGATTGTAAATAATAATTAGGAGTGATTAAACAATGCGATTCGTAACAGATGAAGAATCAAAAAAACAATATAAGGAATTTTTAGAAAATCATGAAAGATGTAACTTTCAACAATCATTAGAATGGGCAGAAGTAAAAAAGCCAAACTGGAAACCAGAAGTAGTCTTAGCAGAAGATGAAGATGGAAATATAATAGGATCTATTTGTGTATGGATACGTAAAATGCCTATATTTGGAAATATGATATATTCACCAAGAGGACCTGTATGTGATATACATGATATTGCAGTTATGAAACAATTAACAGATGGAATAAAAGAATTAGGAAAAAAATATAATGCTTTTGTATTTAGAAATGAACCAGATATATTAAGTTCAGATCAAGATTATAGAGATGTTGTAACAAGTTTAGGATATAAAATAAAAGATGATGCAAAAGATTTTAAAGATGAAATTCAACCAAGATATGTATTTAGATTAGATATAAAAGGAAAAACAGAAGAAGAAGTAATGAAAGGCTTTAAACAAAAGTGGAGATATAATATACGTTTAGCAGGAAGAAAAGGTGTTACTGTTAAAGATGGAACAAAAGAGGATTTAAAAGACTTTCATAGAATAATGATAGAAACAGGAAAAAGAGACGGGTTTATAATAAGGCCACTAGAATATTTTGAAAAAATGTATGATTGCCTAGGAGACCATATGAAAGTATTAATGGCATATTATGATGGAAAACCAATATCAGGAGTAATTCCTATCTTTTATGGAAATAAAACATGGTATCTTTATGGAGCAAGTAGTAACGAACATAGAAATCTTATGCCAAACTATTTATTACAATGGGAAATGATAAAAATGGCAATTGCAAGAGGTGATGATGTTTACGACTTTAGAGGAGTATCAGGAGTAGTAGACGAAAATCATCCACAATATGGTTTATATAGATTTAAACAAGGATTTGGAGCAACATTTACAGAATTTATTGGAGAAGTATATCTTCCATTTAAACCACTAACATATAAATTATATAAATTTTCAGAAAAAGCATTTAGAACATTAAGACAACTAAAAAGAAAATTATCTAAATAAAGGGGAAAAGTATTGAATACTTTAGTGATTAAAAAGGAAGATTTAAAACATAATATAGAAAAAATAATAGAATTTGCATCAGAGAGTGGACAGGATGATAAAGGAAATTCTTTAAAGATAATTGCTGTTGTAAAAGCTAATGGGTATGGATTAGGAATAGTAGAATTTACAAAATTTTTAATAGATAATGGAATATCAAGTTTTGCAGTATCAACAAAAGAAGAGGCTTTTTCTTTAAGAAAAGCGGGAATAAAAGAAGAAATACTAATGTTATCAGCATGTAGTATTAAAGAAGAACTAAAAGAACTTGTAGAAAATGATATAATACTAACACTTGGTTCTAAAGAAGATGCAAAGGCAATTGAAAGTTTAGGAGAAGAACTAGGAAAAGAAATAAAAGTACATTTAAAAATTGATACGGGATTTGGTAGATATGGATTTATCTATTCTAAAAGAGATGAATTAGTAGAAACTATAAAAAATTTAAAACATGTAAAAATAGAAGGAACATATACTCATTTTTCAGTAAGTTTTTTTGATGAGAAATATACTAAATTACAATTTGAGAGATTTATAAATGTGATAGAAGTTTTAAGAATGAATGAAATAGAACCAGGAATTTTACATGTGTGCAATTCATCAGCATTTTTAAAATATCCAAACATGCATCTAAATGCAGTAAGAATAGGTTCAGCATTTTTAGGTAGGCTATCATTTAAAGATTACTTAGGACTAAAGAAAATAGCCAACTTAGAAAGTGAAGTTACTGAGACAAAAGAGTTACCAAAAGGGTTTAATATTGGATATTCTAATTCATACAAAACCAAAAAAGAAACAAAAATTGCAATAGTACCTTGTGGGTATATGTCAGGGTTTAATGTAAAAGCAGAAGATGATTTATTTAGATTTGTAGATAAATTGAGATTTTTGAAAAATGATATAAAAAGTTTATTTAAGAAAGAAGCTCTTTATGCGAAAATAAACGATGAAAATCTTGAAGTTTTGGGAAGAGTAGGAGCATATCATATAGTTTTAGATATAACAGGTAAGGATGTTAAAATAGGAGATAAAGTAAGTTTAGAAGTGAATCCAAAGTTTGTAGATTCTAGCATAAGAAGGGAGTTCAGATAAATGGAAGAAGAGAAGAAAACAGAAGATGTAAAAGAAGTAAAAAATGAAAATCCTCAAAATAATGATGAAAATGAATTAAATATGGGATTTTTCAAAAAAGTATGGTATTCAATAACCAAAATTGAAAAATATCCTAATATGTCAGCACAAGGATTAGGAAAAGCAATAAGTTATTTAGCAAAGATAGTTGCTATACTTGCAATTGTATATTGCTTAGGAGTAGTATATCAAACACATAATTTGATAGATGAAGGTATAGAATATTTACAAAACAGTTTTCCAGAATTTTCTTACAAAGATGGAACTTTAAGTGTAGAATCAGAAGAACCAATAACAATATCAGCTGAGGATTCAATTACAGGAGAAACAATTATTGATACTAATACAGAAGATGAAACAGTAATTAATCAATATACAAACCAAGTAACAAATGCAGGAGGGGGAATTATTGTTTTAAAAGATAAAGTAATTGTAAAAGATGCAAATGTTGTAGGAACAATTAGTTATTATTATAAGGATACTTTTGAACCAATGAAAATTACAGAATTTAATAAACAAGATGTAATAAATTTTGCAAATAGTGGACAAATTGTATCATTATATATTAGCGTATTTTTAACAATGTTTATTTATGCATTTGTTAGTTATTTCTTAACAACACTTTCAAATGCAATACTTCTTAGCCTTTTTGGATTTTTTACAGCATGGCTTGCAAGAATAAAGATGAGATATGTTGCTATATTTAATATGTCAGTATATGCGCTTACGTTATCTGTTATATTAAATATGTTATATATAGGAGTAAATATATTTATTCCATTTGAAATGGAATATTTCCAAGTAATGTATACTGCAGTAGCTGCTATATACTTAGTTGCAGCAATATTAATATTAAAAAGCGAATTTGTAAAAAAACAAATGGAATTAATGAAAATAGCAGAAGCACAAGAAGAAATTAAAAAGCAAATGGAAGAAAAAGAAAGAGAAGAAGAGGAAAGAAGAGCAAGAGAAGAACAAAGAAAAAAAGAAAAGGAAAAAGAAGAAAAAGAAAAAAAGGAGAAAGAAAAAGAGGAGAAGAAAGGTAATCAAGGACAAGAACCACAAGGTTCTGGAGCGTAAAAGAAATTATGAGGGGAAGAAGGAGGAAAAATGAGTAAAGAAAGGAAAAACAATAAAGACAAAAATAAAGAAAAAAAGGGAAGAAATGGTTTAATATTAATTTTAGTATTGCTTGTTGCTTTAGCTATATTAATAGGATTAACAGTATATTTAATGAAAAATCAGACAAATAAAGATGAAAACACTTTAGCATATACAGATTTAATTCATGAAATTAATAATCAAAATGTAGAAAGTGTAGAAATGACAACAGGAAGTACTACAGCAAAAGTAAAATTAAAAAATGAGGAAGAAGAAAAAACAACAATTGTACCAAATGTAGAAAGTTTTATGGACTTATTACAAACTAAAGTAGAAGAAGGAAATGAAATAGAATTAATACAAAAACCAAGGAGTATAATATCACAATTACCAAGTTTAATAATTTCTTTCTTACCTACAGCTATTATGCTAGCATTATTTATAATGTTATTTAAAATGCAAGGCTTAGGAGAAAAAGGAAAGGTATATGATGATACAGAAAGAAAAACAAAAGTAAGGTTTGATGATGTTGCAGGTTTAGAAGAAGAAAAACAAGAAATGATGGAAATTGTTGATTTCTTAAAAAGACCAGAAAAGTATACTAAAATGGGAGCAAGAGTCCCAAAAGGAGTATTACTTTATGGAAAACCAGGAACAGGAAAAACTTTAATCGCAAAAGCAATTGCAGGTGAAGCAGATGTACCATTTATCTCAATGAGTGGTTCAGAATTTATAGAAATGTTTGCAGGACTTGGAGCATCTAGAGTTAGAAAATTATTTGAAAAAGCAAGAAAACTAGCTCCTTGTATAGTGTTTATAGATGAAATAGATGCAATTGGTTCTAGAAGAACATCAAATAGTGGAGCAGAAACAGAAAACAACCAAACATTAAACCAATTATTAGTAGAAATGGACGGTTTTGGTTCAGAAGAAACAATAATAGTATTAGCTGCAACAAACAGACCAGAAATGTTAGATAAAGCGCTTTTAAGACCTGGAAGATTTGATAGAAGAATTACAATACCAGCACCTGACCTAAAAGGAAGATTAGAAATACTTAAAATTCATAGTAAAGATAAAAAATTAGCTGAAGACGTAAACTTAGAAAGTATTGCAGAAGATACAGCAGGATTTACTGGAGCAGAACTTGAGAATATATTAAATGAAGCAGCGATTACAGCAACAAAAAATAAACACGAGGATATTGAAAACGAAGATATTGAAGAAGCTGTTAAGAAAGTAACAGTTGGATTAGAAAAGAGAGAAAGAAAATATTCAGATAAAGATAAAAAATTAACAGCTTATCATGAAGCAGGACATGCAGTTGTTAGTAGATATCTACCAACACAAACTAATGTAAAAGAAATATCAATAATACCAAGAGGAGTTGCCGGTGGATATACAATGTATAAATCTGATGAAGATAAATACTATATATCAAAAACAGAAATGCAAGAAAAATTAGTTGCATTACTTGGCGGTAGAGCAGCAGAAAAATTAGTATTAAATGATATTTCAACTGGTGCAAGTAATGATATTGAAGTTGCAACAGAAATTGCAAGAGATATGGTAACTAAGTATGGAATGAGTGATAAATTGGGACCAATAGATTTCCAAGGAAAAGAACCATATGAAATGCAAATGTTTGGTGAAAACATTGGAGATAAAATAGGAGAAGAAGTAAAAGAATTAATAAATGCAGCATATAATAGAGCAATTTCATTGTTACAAGAACATAGAGACAAATTGGATGCAATTGCTACAGAACTACTACAGCATGAAAAAATCAATGAAGAGGAATTTGATAGATTCTTTGAAGAATAATATAAAAAATGATTTTAATATATAATTTAGTAATAAATAGTGTCAAAATAAAAATTGGCACTATTTTTGTGGAAAAAATGGATATTTTGTGATATTATATTTGTGGTAGTGGAGGTGAGGTTATGACAATAAGAGAAACAATAAGAAAAGGTATGATAATGCTAAAAAATAACAATGTAACAGAACCAAATATAAAAGCAAGATTGGTAATGCAATATGTATTAAATAAGCCAAGAGAATATTTAATGATATATGATAAGCAAACAGTAATGTTAAGACAAGAAGTAAATTACTTTAAGGCAATAAAAAAATTATGTGCAGGGATACCTATTCAACATATAACACATAGACAAGAATTTATGAAAATGACATTTTACGTAGATGAAAATGTATTAATACCAAGACAAGATACAGAAGCATTGGTAGAAGAAGTAATAAAAATTGCGAAAAAAATAAATGCTAAGAAGTTCTTAGATTTATGTACGGGAAGTGGAGCAATAGCTGTATCGCTTGCAAAATATATTGAAGAAGGTTCTGTTACAGCGGTAGATATATCAAGAAAAGCATTAAATGTAGCAAAATTAAATGCAAAAAATAATGAAGTAGGAGATAGAATAACATTTGTAGAATCTGATTTGTTTAAAAACTTAAAAAAAGAAAAATACGATATGATAGTGTCAAACCCACCATATGTAAAAAGAGAAATAATAAAAAAATTAGATAAAGAAGTACAAAAAGAGCCTAAGATAGCTTTAGATGGTGGATATGATGGTTTAGACTTTTATAGAAAAATAATAAATGAGGCAGATGAATATTTAAAATTCCATGGATACTTATGTCTTGAAATAGGATATGATCAGAAAGAAGAAGTGGAAGAATTAATAAGAAAGCAAGAAAAATATGTAGGTACTTATTGTAAAAAAGATTTGTGTGATAATGATAGGGTAATAGTAACTAAATTAAATTAAATTAATTGTTTCAATGCTGTTTTTTGACCCCGTCCTGAAAAACAGCAAAAACATAAACTAAGGAGTGAGAAGTTTGTCTTTTTCTTCAGAAGTAAAACAAGAATTAAATAAAAATAGTAATTTAGTAAATAAGGAAGAAGTTAAAAATGAATTGATAGGATATCTAATTTCTGGGAACATAGAAATTGAAGAAAAAAAACATGTAAAGTTTTCAACAGAAAGTGATTACAATATTAATAGATTTTCTAAATTACTTGATAATTTAAAGATTAACCATGATATAGAAATAGTAGGTAAAAATTTTGTAATAACATTAAAGAAAAAAGATATTCAGGATTTAGTAGAAATAAAAGATAATTTGATATATTTACAAGAAGGTTATATAGAAAAACTAAAAGATGAATATTTAAGAGCAATAATAAGAGGAGTATTTATGGGTTCTGGTTCTATAAATGATCCAAATAAAAAATATCATTTAGAAATTAGTTTTAATGCAGAAGAAAATTTAAATAGTGTTATTTGCATTTTAAAAATGTTAGATATTAATACAAAGAAAATGGTAGTAGAGAATAAGAAATCATTGTATATAAAAGAAGGAGAAGAAATTTCTAAGTTTCTAGCATTAATTGGAGCGGCAAAAGCTGTTATGAGTTTCGAAGAAATACGTATACAAAAAGAAATGAGAGGAAAAGTAAATAGAATAGTAAACTGTGAGACAGCAAATTTGAATAAAACAATAAATGCATCAATAGAGCAGATAGCTGCAATAAAGAAACTAAAGGAAAATGGAAAGTTTAATAAATTAAGTGATAATTTAAAAGAAATTGCAAATTTAAGATTAGAAAATCCAGATATGGCACTTTCTGATTTAGGAAAAAAATTGGATAAACCACTTGGAAAATCAGGTGTAAATTATAGACTAAAAAAGATAATGGAGATAGCGGATGAAGAATAATTTTGGAATATATATACATATACCTTTTTGTAAAAGAAAATGTAGCTATTGTGATTTTATTTCTTTTTGTGATAAAGATAATTTAATAGAAAACTATATAAAAGCATTAAAAAAAGAAATAGATGAATTTGACTTTTCTAAAAATATTGTTACAACAATTTATATAGGAGGAGGTACTCCTTCATATATAAAAGCTGAATATATAGCTGAAATTTTGGATTTACTAAGAAAAAAATTAGTTAATAATAAGATAAACTTTGAAGATACAGAAATTACAATTGAAGTAAATCCAGGAACTGTAACTAAAGAAAAATTAGAAACGTATAAAAAATCAGGAGTAAATAGATTAAGTATTGGACTTCAAAGTACAAAAAATAGATTATTAAAACAAATCGGAAGAATACATACTTATGAAGAGTTTCTAGATACATACAATCTAGCAAAAGAGGTTGGTTTTGATAATATTAATGTGGATTTAATGATAGCACTTCCAAATCAAAAAATGGAAGACATAAAGGAAAGTTTAGAAAAGGTAGTAGATTTAAATCCAAATCATATAAGTGTATATTCTTTAATAGTAGAGGAAAGAACCTTAATTTCTAAATGGTTAGATGAAGGGAAAATTGCACTTCCTTCTGATGAAGAAGAAAGAAGGATGTATTGGTACGTAAAAGATTTTCTAGAATTCCATGGATATAATCATTATGAAATATCAAATTTTTCTAAAAAGAAAAAAGAATCAAAACATAACCTAAATTGTTGGAATCAAGAAGAGTATGTTGGTTTTGGAATAGCTTCGCATTCATATATAGATGGTGTTAGATTTTGTAATACATCTAATTTAGATGAATATATAGAAAATATAAATAATAATAATTTAGATAAAAATAGAGAAATAGAAGAAAGACAAACAAAGGAAGATAAAGAGAAAGAATTTATGATGTTAGGGTTTAGAAAAATAGAAGGTGTAGATATTTCTAAATTTAAAGAAAAATATCAAGAAAATCCTTTGTATTTATTTAGAAGAGAACTTGATAAATTAGTATCTGAAGGCTTGATTGAAGTGGATTTGAATAATATAAAATTAACTAATAAAGGATTAGATTTGGCAAATTTAGTGTTTGAGGAGTTTATTTAAAAAAGAAAAAATGTTCGCAAAAACTATTGACAATTTTTAAAATTGGAAGTAGAATAAAAGCGAACATTTTTTTAGGAGGGATATATTATGATATCTACTTTACATATAAAAAATATAGGAATAATAGAGGATTTAAATATAGATTTAAATAAAGGGCTAAATGTATTAACAGGAGAAACAGGAGCTGGAAAAACTTTAATAATAGACTCTTTAGAAATAATATCAGGTGGGAGATTTTCAAAAGATATGATAAGAAGGGGAGCAACTAATTCTTTTGTAGAACTTTGTATGTATGTGCCTAATTCAGAAAAGGCAGAAGATGGAAACATAATAGTATCAAGAGAAATTAATAGTAATGGCAAAAATATGTGTAAGATAAATGGAAGAATGGTTACTGTAAATGAACTAAGAGAATTTATGAAAGATTTCATAGAAATACATGGGCAAAATGATAACCAAAATCTTTTAGATAGTAAGAAACATTTAAGTTATTTAGATAGCTATTCTGGAGAAAAAATTGCTTCTTTAAAAAAGGAATATAGAAATTATTATGATGAATATAAAAATGTATTAAAAGAACTAAAAGAAAATTTTGGTGATGAAAAAGAAAAACAAAGAAAAATTGATTTATTACAATATCAAATAAACGAAATAGAAGAAGCGGATTTAAAATCAAATGAAGAAGACGAATTGGAAGAGCAAAGAAGAGTTATGCAGAATTCAGAAAAAATATCAGAAAGTTTAAATATGGCAAATAACTTAATTGAAGAAAATGGAATAGATAATATTAGTATGGCAATACGTGCATTAGAAAAGATAGAAACAATAGATAAAAAATATGAAGAAGCGTCAAGTAGTCTTAAAAATATTTATTATGAATTACAAGAATTAGCAAGAGACATAAGTTCATATAAAGATGAAACTTATTTTGATGAAGAAGAAAGAAATAATGTAGAGGAAAGACTTGATTTAATTCATTCTTTGAAAAGAAAATATGGAAATACTGTAGAAGAAATCTTACAATATAAAGATGAAATAAAAGAAGAATTAGAAAAGATAGAAAACTTAGAAGAGTATAATATTAAACTAAGAAAGAGAAGAGACAAGCTAGAAGAAAAATTAAATAATTTAGCAAATAAAATGCATGAAATAAGAATTACAACTTCAAATAAATTAATAACGGATATTAATAAAGAATTAGAAGACCTAGAAATGAAGAATGCTAAAATAAATATTAAGGTAGACTATGTTGAAGATGAGTTTTTTAAAGAAGGAAAAGATATTGTTAAATTTTATATTATTACAAATGTAGGAGAGGATGAAAAAGAATTATCTAAAATTGCATCAGGAGGGGAAATGTCTAGAATTATGCTTGCAATAAAGAAAGTTTTAGCAGAATTTGATAATACAAATATCTTAATTTTTGATGAAATAGATACAGGAATTAGTGGAAAAGCAGCAAATAGTGTGGCTAAAAAATTAAAAGCTATATCTAAAAAACACCAAGTTTTATGTATTTCTCATTTACCAAATATTGCAGCAATGGCAGATTATAATTATTTTATAAGTAAAAATATTATTAAGGATAGAACAAAAACTGAAATTAAATTATTACAAGAAACAGAAGTGATTGAAGAAATTGCAAGAATATCTTCAGGTGAAATAAATGAAGTTACTTTAAAATATGCAAGAGAATTGAGAAATAAAAAAGCTTCTTAGAATAAATAGGCAATATGTGGATAGAATAAGAAACAAAAGAAAAAATAATAAGGAGGAAATTATGAAAGAATTTTTAAAAATAGAGGACGTAAGAGCTTTAGAAATTTTAGATTCAAGAGGAAATCCAACAGTACAAGTGGAGGTTTTAACCGAAAATGGTTATGTTGGAAAAGCAGAAGTGCCATCTGGTGCATCAACAGGAAGTTTTGAGGCAGTTGAGTTAAGAGATGGAGATAAAACAAGGTATTTTGGTAAAGGAGTAGAAAAAGCTGTTCAAAATGTAAACAAGAAAATATCTCAAAAGATTATAGGTATGAATGTATTTGATCAAAGAGCAATAGATGAAGAAATGATAAAATTAGATGATACACCTAATAAATCTAATCTTGGTGCAAATGCGATACTTGGTGTATCTTTGGCAGCTAGCAAAGCTGCGTCAGAAGCTTTAGGGTTAGAATTATATCGTTATATTGGGGGAATTTATGTCACTGAATTGCCTGTCCCTATGATGAATATTTTAAATGGAGGAAAGCATTCTGATAATAATATAAGTATACAAGAATTTATGATTATGCCTGTAGGAGATATTACATTTAGTGAAAGATTACGTAGAGGAGCAGAGATTTATCATACATTAAAAAGTGTTTTAAAAGAAAAAGGATATAGTGTAGGAGTAGGTGATGAAGGAGGTTTTGCACCAAATTTATATAATGAAGAACAAGCATTAGATGTGATTATAGAAGCAATAAAGAAAGCAGGATATGTGCCAGGAAAAGATATAATGCTTGCATTAGATATCGCAAGTACAGAGATGTTTGATGAAGCAAAGAAAATAAATAAAAATGGTTATTATTTCTGGAAAACAGGAGAGTTTAAAGAAAAAGATGAAATGATAGATTATATAGTAAACTTATGTGAAAAATATCCTATTTATTCTGTTGAAGATGGTTTAGCAGAAGAAGATTGGGATGGATGGAAAGTTTTAACTGAAAAACTAGGAAATAAAGTTCAATTAGTAGGAGATGATTTGTTTGTTACAAATCCAAAAAGATTAAGAAGAGGAATTAAAGAAAATGTAGCAAATACTATTTTAATTAAACCAAATCAAATAGGAACTTTAACGGAAACTTTGGATACTATAAAACTTGCCAAGGAAAATGGCTATAAAACGATAATATCTCATCGTTCAGGTGAAACTGAAGATACTACAATAGCAGATATTGCAGTTGGAGTAAATGCTGGGCAAATAAAAACAGGTGCACCATGTAGAACAGACAGAGTTTCTAAATATAATAGATTGTTATATATTGAAAATGAATTATAAAATGAATAAAAGTTATAAAATAAACATTAAGTAGAGTGAACTCCAATTATTAGACGAAGCAGTTTAGTAATTGGGGTTTATTCTCATAGTAATTAAATAGTTTAAAAATTAATATGAAAAAATAATATTACATTTTAGAAGAATATAGTTAAAATAATTGCAAAAAACAAAAACTTGTGATATATAATATAGTAAATAAAAATGCAAAGTGAGAAGAGGTGAATTCATGATAAAGGCTTACGCAAAATCTGATGTAGGAAAAGTAAGGGAAATAAATGAAGACTCTTTTTATATATCTGATTCGTTAGATGAAGTACAATTATATATGTTAGCTGATGGAATGGGAGGCTATAAAGGTGGAGAAATTGCAAGTAAGCTTGCAATACAATCTGCAAAGAATTATATAGAAAATAATTTTAAACAAATAGAAAAAGATAAAGATAGCATAATACAATTAGTAGGTAGTAGCGTAGAGTATGCAAATATGATAGTATATGAAAAGTCAAAAGAGAATAAAGAATTAGAAGGAATGGGTACTACTTTAGACATTTGCTTAATATATAATAATAAAGTGTTTATTGGACATGTTGGAGATAGTAGAGTATATCGTATTAGAAAAGATTTTTTGAGAAAGTTAACTCAAGACCACAGCTACGTTCAAAAATTAGTAAAAGATGGAACTATTACTAAGGAAGAAGCTGTGCATCATCCACAAAAGAATATGTTAATGAAAGCACTAGGCTGTAATGCTTTTGTAGAACCAGATGTTATGGTAAAAGGATTTTTAAAAGATGATATATTAATTATGAATTCAGATGGATTAACTAATTTAGTTTCACAAGAAGAAATATTTGAAGAAGCAAAAAAAGATATAGAACAAGCGCCAAAAGAACTAGTAAGGAAAGCAAATGAAAATGGTGGTTATGATAATATAACTGTAATTGTAATAAAAAATATATAACGTTCTACAAATTAAACATTATTTAAGGAGAGATAAATATGAATTTAGAAGGTAAGCTATTAGGAAATCGATATGAAATTATCGAGAAAATTGGAAATGGTGGAATGGCTACTGTATATAAAGCAACAGATAAAGTCTTAAAAAGAAATGTTGCAGTAAAGATATTAAGAGATGAATTCACAACAGATGAAGAATTTATCAAAAGATTTGAAGTAGAAGCACAATCAGCTGCAAGATTGACTCATCCTAACATTGTATCTATATATGATGTAGGAGTAGAAGATAATTTACACTATATTGTAATGGAATTGATACAAGGAAAAACATTAAAAGAAATAATACTAGAGGAAAGAGGGCCACTTCCTTGGAAATGGTCAGTAAATGTAGCCAAACAAATAGCATCAGCATTAGAGACAGCTCATAGAAATAATATTATTCATAGAGATATAAAGCCACATAATATCATAATAACAGAAGATGGAATTGCAAAAGTAACAGATTTTGGTATAGCAAAGGCCGTTTCAAATTCAACAATTACAGCATTTGGAACAACAATTGGTTCAGTACATTATTTTTCGCCAGAGCATGCAAGAGGAGGATATACAGATGCAAAGTCTGATTTATATTCTTTAGGTGTTGTTTTATATGAGATGGTAACAGGAAAGCTTCCTTTTGATGCTGATACACCGGTATCAGTAGCATTAAAACATATGCAGGAAAAGCCAAAAGAGCCAATAGAGGTAAATCCAAATGTGCCAAAAGCTGTAAATAAAATTATTATGAAAGCATTGCAAAAAGATCCAAATTTAAGGTACCAATCAGCAACAGATATGTTAGTAGATTTAAACAAAGCATTAAAAAATCCAAATGGAGATTTTGTAGATGATTCAGAATATGATCCAACTGCTCAAACACAAGTAATTAATACAGCCGAAATGTATAATAATTCCAGAGGAAGCAATGAAACTAATGGAAAAAATGGTAAGAAAGATGGGAAATTTAAAGCATTTATTAAAAGACATAAAAAATTGAGCATATTTATAGGATTAATATTATTATTTGCATTAAGTTTGGGAGGAACGATTCTTGCTCTAAATTTAACTAATCCAGCAGAAGTAGATATGCCAAATGTAGTAGGATTATCAAGAGATGAGGCACAACAAGAAGTTGAAAATGCAAAACTTGTATTTGAGGTAGCAAGTGAAGAATATAATGCAGATGTTCCAGAAGGTTATGTAATATCACAAAAAGCAGAGTCAGATGTTGGTGATTTTACAACTACACCAGGAAATAGGAAGGTAAAAGAAGGTAGTAAAATTCAGGTTAAGATTAGTAAAGGACAAGAAAAAACAACAGTTCCAAAAGTTGTTGGAATGGAAAGAGATGAAGCAATAAAGGCTTTAGAGGATGCTAAGCTAAAAGCTGAGGTAGTTGAAGAAACAAGTAGGACAGTTGAAGAAGGATATGTAATTAGTCAAGAGACAGATGCAGAGACAGAAGCTTTTGCAGGGGATACTGTAAAAATACATGTAAGTACTGGAACAGGAATTAAACAAGTAACAGTGATTAGTGTAATTGGTCAAGATGAAGCTACAGCTAAAGCTAATCTAGAAAACTTAGGATTAAAGGTTAATGTAACATATCAAGAAGCAACATCTGATAATGGAAAGGTTACAGCACAAAGTATTGCAGCTAACAAAGTTGTAGATGAAGGAACAACAGTAACATTAACAGTAAATCAAGTAAAAGAAGATAAAACAGCAAATGTAACTATTAATGTTCAGGCGATTACAGGAGGATATAAAGAAAGCTCAGAGGATGAAGAAGAAAGTTCTAATGTTGCTAAAACTGTAAATATAGAAATAAAAGTAGGAGATAATACAGTATATACAGACTCAAATGTAGATAAAAATACGACAAGCAAGAGTGCAAGTATTAGTGGTAGAGGCTCAATGAGAGTAACACTAACAATTACAGATGGTAACGGTGGAAACTGGACTAGAACACAAACAGTTAACTTTGATAGTACTTCATCAGTAAATTTTAGTTAAGAGAGAAAAAATATAATTTAATATTTGACAGAAATAAATATTTGTAGCAATTTTATGTGTAATGAATAGAAAATTAATACTTTGGTAGGTATTAATATAAATCATTAGTTCATCTTGAATGAAAATGAACAACAAAAAAAGACTAGGAATGGTGGTTCCTAGTCTTTAACTATATACTTATAAGTATTTAGTCTTGGTCTTTGCCGCCGTATGCTAGCACTATAACTAACATTTCTAAGAAAACAATTAAATCATTATTGTCCATATTTTATCCTTTCGAAGATAATTAAAATGAACAGAATAAGTATAACATATATAGATTATAAATTGTAAATTATTACTGTGAGGTCTGAATTATATAGGTTTATAATCTATTATTTTTTATTTAAATAAAATTAATATTTGCTAATTAGATTTTTTTTGTATATAATAAAGATAAGATGTGTCCCAAACGCGAATTTTTTTACGCAAAGGAAACGTCCCAAATGCGATCTGGAGGTGTTTATGAAAGGTATTATTGTTGAAAATATTTCCAATTTGTACAGAGTGAAAATAATAGAGGAATGTAGTGATGTTGAAGGAAAAATTTATGAGGCAAATGCTAGAGGAAAGTTTAAAAAAGAAGATATAACTCCTGTTGTTGGAGATTTTGTGGAATGTGAAGTGGTTAAAGAAGATAAAGAAAAGGACAGGGTTAGTATTGATAAAATATTAGATAGAAAAGTTTATATAAAAAGACCTAAACTTGCAAATATAAGTAAAATAATTTTGGTAGTATCTAGTAAACATCCAAAACCAGATTTATTAATGCTTGATAAACAATTAGCATTTGCAGAGTTTTTAGGGATACAAGCTTTAATCGTATTAAATAAAATAGATTTAGACAAAGAAAAATCATTTAAAGAAATAAAAAGAGTCTATGAAAAAGTGGGATATAAAGTCTTAGAGACAGAAGCAAAAGAAGGTAAAGGTATAGACGAACTAAAAAAAGAGCTAAAAAGTTATACAAATGCATTTTCAGGAAATTCAGGAGTAGGAAAATCCACCTTGATAAATGCTATTTTTGGAAAAGATATAACACAAGAAGGTGAAATAAGTAAGAAAAGTAGAAGAGGAAAAAATACGACTACATCAACTAAATTGTATGAAATAGATGAGAATACTTTTATAGCAGACACACCAGGATTTTCAACATTTGATATTTCAGAAATAGAGAGTAAAGACCTAGCTTCTTATTTTAAAGAATTTAGAAAATATATTCCAAATTGTGAGTTTGTAGGTTGCTCACATTTAAAAGAAGAAAATTGTGGAATAAAAAATGCTGTAAAAGAAGGAAAAATAGAACAAGAAAGATATGATAGATTTTGTAAGATTTATCAAGAACTAAAACAAAAGGAGGAAAGAAAAAAATGGTAGAGATATCAACGTCAATACTTTCTGTAAAAAAAGGAGAAGAAAATAAAACAATTTTTGCGTTAGAAGCAGCAAAAACAGATTATTTCCACATAGATGTTATGGATGGACAATTTGTAGAAAAAAATACTTATGATAAAATGTTTGAATATAGTTCATATATAAAAAGAATATCTAATTTGCCATTAGATGTACATTTAATGGTAGAAGATGTAAAAAAAGCTATAGATGACTTTTTAGCAGTAGAGCCTAATATAATAACATTTCATTTAGAGGCATGCAAAGATAAACAAGAAGTATATGAATTAATAAAATACATAAAAGAAAATAACTGTAAAGTAGGATTAGCAATAAAACCAAATACTAAAATAGAAGATATATATGAGTTTTTACCATATATTCATATGTGCTTAGTTATGACTGTTGAACCTGGAAAAGGAGGACAAACTTTAATACCAGCAACTATCAAAAAGATAAAACAGTTGAAAAAATATATAGAAGAAAATAATATAGAAATAGATATAGAAGCAGATGGCGGAATAAACCTAGCAACCGTAGATGATGTTAAAGGAGCTGGTGCAAATATTTTAGTTGCAGGCACAGCGATTTTAATGGCTAAAGATTATAAAGTAATTATTGATGAATTAAAAAAAGAATAGAATATAAAAAACAAATCTCTTAAGTTAAATGCTTAAGAGATTTATTTTTATTGAAACTTTATTTGTTTTCCTTATTTTTTGTATTTTCTTTATTTTCCTTTTTAGACTTTTTATCTTTTGGCTCTTTTTTTGGTTTTTCAGTTTTTACTTTTTCAGTTTTTACTTTTTCCGTTTTTGTTTCATTTTTTGAGTCATTTCCTTCAGAGTTATCTTTCTTGTCTTCTGAAAAATCTTTATTTCTATTAGATGGTAAAATACCATTAATTAAAATTCCAAGACCAAGTATTGCTGCGATAATACTTATAACTCTTCCAATAAAAGGAATTAAAGCAATAAGCCATAATATAACAGCTGTTAAAATTAAAAATCCAAGTTTACTAATTATTTTTTCAACATTCAGTTTTTTACAAATTAAATTATTAATAGCAATTACAAATATAGAAGAACTAATAGCATAAGCAATAAATAGTATAACAAGGCTAAGGACTGCAACTGATGATGTTATTCCTAATAGTAATAATATTACAGAAGCTATTATTATTACTATAGGTGTTAAAATTCCAAAACCAATTGTTGATGGTAATTTTTTAGTAAATATTAAATCAGTACGATTTAAGAATTTTGGTGCAAGCCATAAGCATAATAGCCAAATTACAATAACTGTTACTAAAAATTTTCCAAGTGCAAGTATATAGCTTTGAATAGATGGTGATGAATTTTTAATTTGAGTGTAATTAATATTACCTAAGACAATGCCATCTGGAATTGAAAACTCTTGAGTAGCACTATAATTTAAATCACCACTTATAGAACCTTGAGAAGTAACGCTATTTCCTTCTGTTGAACCAGTTTCAACTTGAATATTATTAACTTTTAGAAAAACATTTCTACCAATTGTTCCAGAAAGTGTAAAGTCATTTGTAATACTTCTTACATCACGAAATACATATCCACTAATATTAAGATTATTTGAATAAGTATATACATCATATACTGAACCTCTAATATTAATATTTGGAGCTATAGCAAATAAATTACTAAAAATATAACCATTTTCACTAACGTTAATAGTATTTGCTACAATAAATGCATCTCCACCAATTTGTGAAGTTATATTAACAGTGTCTGCGAAAACAAATAAATTACCATCTACAATATAATCAACAGTTACTTCGTCACCATTTAGATAAACGTCACCTTGTCTATAAGTATCTTGACGAGTTGCACTTTGCTTTGCTTGTTCTTCTGCAGCATTTATTACTGCTTGTTCTTGTGAGTCCTGAGTATTTGCTTCATTATCTTCAGCTCTTACAATTGGAATCATTAGTGTTAAAATAATTACTATAAATAGGGCAATTATTTTAAATTTGCTTTTTAACATTAAAATCCCTCCTAAATATTATTTAATTATATGTTAAAAATATATAACTTTATTATAGTTTTGTCAATTATTTAGCATTATTTCCTTAAAGTTTTGTAATATTTACAAAATTTATTTATAGCACATTCATCACATTTAGGATGTCTTGCAATACAAGTATTTCTTCCATGCCATACAAAAAGATGATTTATATCTTTTAATGTATCTTTAGGAAAAATCTTTATTAAATCTTGCTCAATTTTTTCAGGTTCCTTTTTATTAGATAAACCAGTAAGATTAGAAATTCTTTTTGCATGAGTATCAACTGCAATACCTTCTGCAATTCCAAATACTTCAAGCATAATAACATTAGCACTTTTTCTTCCAACACCTGCTAATGAGGTTAACTCTTTCATAGTATGAGGAACTTCACCATTAAACTTCTCTAAGACTTGTTTTGCGCAAAGTTTAATATTTTTAGCCTTATTCTTATAAAATCCACAAGGATGGATAATTTTTTCTAATTCATTTATATCAATATTTGCAAAATCTTCAATTGTCTTACATCTAGCAAAAAGTTCAGGAGTTGTTTTATTAACTCTTTCATCTGTGCATTGTGCAGAAAGCATAACAGCAACTACTAATTGAAAAGGAGTTTCAAAATCTAAACTGCAAGTAGCATCTGGATATGACTTTTTTAACAATTCGACTAATTCTTTTGCATCTTTTTTGGTCATATTTATCACCTTTATTAATTATATTTTTCTATTATTTTACAAGAAAAAACAAAATTCGTCAAATAAAGAGAGAAAAAGCAAAATAGGTAACAAAAAGAATAAAAAAATCATATGATATACAAAAACAAAGGGGAGGAATTTAACATGGGACGTTTTTTGAAAAAAACTCTAGCTGTATGCTTAATAGGATTAGGTTTGGGAATATTACTTGTTTTATTGCTTCCCATAAGTGGATGGTTATTTATAATTGGTCTAACTGTTGTTTGTGTTGGTCTAATGTGGCTTGCTTGTTAACCGAGAAAAGATAGGAGGGATACATATGACTATTGTAGTAAAAAAAGTACCTAAATTTTTAAGAGGTTTTGTAAAATTTATATTTAGAATAAAAGATTAAAAGAAAAACTTAAAATCAAAATAAAAAAGAGCTTTTTTCCAAATTAAGCTCTTTTAACTTTTCCATTTTTTAAACATTTAGCACATACATGAATTCTTTTTACTTCACCATTTATTTCAGCTTTAACAGTTCTTAAGTTTGGTTTCCAAGTACGTGGTGATCTTTTACTTATATGAGAACGAGTAATGCTAAGTTTTTTTCCATGACTAGGTTGTTTATCACATATTTCACATCTTGCCATTATATATTGCACCTCCTAAATTTTCATAAATAAATTGACTATTAACAAGTTTATCATAAAATCAAAAAAAAAACAAGTATTTTTCGAAAATTATAAAAAATTCCTTGCAAATTAGGAAAAATGTGGTATAATAATTAGGCTATAGGAAAAAAGAAAGGATTGAAGGAAATGAAATGTAAATTAGAAAAAACAGAAAACGCAAATGAAGTAAAATTTGAAATAACAGTAGAAGCTGAAAAATTTGATGAAGCTATAAAAAAAGTATATTTTAAAAGTGCTAAATATTTTAATATACCAGGATTTAGAAAAGGTAAAGCACCAATGCAAATAGTAGAAAAATATTATGGAAAAGAAATATTCTATGAAGATGCATTTAATGAGGTTGCACAAGATGCTTTAGAAGAAGCAGTAGCAGAAAATAAAGTAGAAGTTGTCTCTAGACCAGAAGTAGATATTAAACAAATAGAAAAAGGAAAAGATTTAATATTTACAGTAGTAATGCAAACAAAACCAGAAGCAGAGCTTGGAAAATATAAAGGTATAGAAATCAAAAAAATTGAGTATAATGTATCAGACGATGATATAAATCATGAATTAGAACATATGCAAGAACATAATAGTAGATTAATTTCAATAGATGATAGGGAAGTTCAAAAAGGAGATACAGTAAATATTGATTTTGAAGGATTTGTAGATGGAAAAGCATTTGAAGGTGGAAAAGCTGAAAACTATGATATAGAAATAGGAAGTAATACATTTATACCAGGATTCGAAGATGGTGTAATAGGGATGAAAATCGACGAAGAAAAAGATATAGATGTAAAATTCCCTGAAGAATATTTTTCAAAAGAATTAGCTGGAAAAGATGCAACATTTAAAGTAAAATTACATGAAATAAAGAAAAAAGAATTACCAGAGCTTGATGACGAATTCGCAAAAGACGTAAGTGAATTTGATACATTAGACGAATTAAAAGCTGATATTAAGAAAAAACTAGAAAAACAAAATGCTGATAGAGAGAAATATGAAACAGAAGAAGCTGTTATAAAAGCACTTTGTGAAAATACAAAAGTAGATATACCTTCAGGAATGGTAGAAACAGAAGTTGATAATATGTTAAAAGACTTTGAACAACGTCTATCATATCAAGGATTAAAATTAGATCAATACTTAAAAATGTTAGGTAAAACTGAAGAAGAAATGAGAAAAGAATACGAACCTCAAGCAATCGAAGGAATTAAATCAAGATTAGCAATTGAAGCTGTTATAAAAGCAGAAAAGATAGAAGCAACAGATAAAGAAGTAGATGATAAAGTAAAAGAAATGGCTAAAAATTATGGTAGAGAAAATGATGAAACATTCTTAAAAAATGAAAATGTAAGAAATTATCTAAAAGAAGGAATAGAATCAGAAAAAGCAATTGATTTCTTAGTAAAAAATGCAAAAATGAAGAAATAATAAAAATGCTGGGGGATAGAATTATTAGTAAAGTTTTAGCCCCAGCTTTTTTGCAATTAAAAAGGATTTGTAATATATATAGTTAAGTTGAAGAAAATGTTTTTAAATAGACATTTGAAGGAGGAAAGATAAAATGTTAGAGAAAAATAGTTTAGTACCTTATGTAATTGAACAAACTAGTAAAGGAGAAAGATCTTATGATATTTTCTCAAGATTATTGAAAGATAGAATTATATTTTTAGGAGAAGAAGTTAATCCAACAACATCAAGCTTAGTAATAGCACAATTACTATTCTTAGAGTCAGAAGATCCAGAAAAGGAGATTAGTTTATATATTAATTCACCAGGTGGATCTATTACAGATGGTATGGGAATTATAGATACAATGAATTATATAACATGCCCAGTATCAACAATTTGTATTGGTATGGCAGCCAGTATGGGAGCAGCTCTTTTAGCAGCTGGAGAAAAAGGAAAAAGATTTGCAACACCAAATGCTGAAATCTTAATTCACCAACCATTAATTGGTGGTGGAGGACTTTCTGGTCAAGCAACAGAAATTAAAATACATGCAGACCATTTAGTAAAAACAAGAGAAAAATTAACTAAATTCTTAAGTGATAGAACAGGTCAAACAATAGAACAAATAGAAAAAGACACAGAAAGAGATAATTATATGACAGCTGAGGAAGCTTTAAATTATGGATTAATAGATGGAATTATGGACAAAAGAAAATAGTATAATAAAAATAAGAAAAGGAGAGACTTATGGCAAAAAATGATAAACCAAGAAGTGTAAGATGTTCCTTTTGTGGTAAAGCACAAGAGAATGTTAGAAAAATAGTAGCAGGTCCAGGAGTATATATTTGTGATGAATGTGTAGAACTATGTAATAGTATCATAGAAGCAGAATTATACGAAGATGAAAAAGCAGGATACACATTAAATGAACTAAATAATTTACCAACTCCACAAGAAATAAAAGATATATTAGATGATTATGTAATAGGACAAGATGAAGCCAAAAGAACTTTGTCTGTTGCGGTTTATAATCATTATAAAAGAATTGCGCATGAAGAAGCTAATAAAAAAGATGATGATGTGGAAATTCAAAAAAGTAATATTTTATTACTTGGACCAACAGGATGTGGAAAGACTTTACTTGCAAGAACTTTAGCTAAAATATTAAAAGTTCCATTTACAATTGCAGATGCAACGACTTTAACAGAAGCAGGATACGTAGGAGAAGATGTTGAAAATATTCTTCTAAAACTAATTCAAGCTGCTGATGGAGATATTGAAAAAGCAGAAAAGGGAATTATTTATATTGATGAAATCGATAAAATTGCAAGGAAATCAGAAAATGTTTCTATAACAAGAGATGTAAGTGGTGAGGGTGTACAACAAGCATTACTTAAAATTATAGAAGGAACAGTAGCTTCAGTACCACCACAAGGAGGAAGAAAACATCCAAACCAAGAATTAATACAAATAAACACAGAGAATATTTTAATTATATGTGGTGGAGCATTTGAAGGACTAGAGAATATAATTAAAGAAAGAACTGGTGAAAAAGAAATAGGTTTTGGTAAAAGACAACAAATTAAAAAAGATGAAGATAAATATGAAGTATTTAAAGAATTATTACCTCAAGATTTATTAAAGTTTGGTCTAATACCAGAATTTATAGGAAGATTACCAATTGTTGCAACATTAAGAGATTTGGATAAAGAAGCTTTAATTAAAATATTACAAGAACCTAAAAATTCTTTAGTAAAACAATATCAAAAATTATTTGAAATAGATGGTGTAGAACTAATTTTTGAAAGAGAAGCATTAGAAGCAATTGTTGATAAAGCGATTGAAAGAAAAACTGGTGCTAGAGGTCTACGTTCTATTATAGAAGAAATTATGAGAGATATTATGTTTGACATACCATCTAAGCCAGATATAGAAAAATGTATTATAACGAAAGAAACAGTATTAGGAACTGCGGGACCTAAAATAATAGAAGGAAACAAAGAAAATATAAAAAAACCAATAATCAAAAAGAAAAGACAAACACCGGAAGGAAATCAAAAAGAAACTGCATAAATAAATACAAGAAGGATTCTAATAGTAGGAACCCTTCTTTTTTATTGTTCATATTCTAGTTTAGGTGATTAAATGAAATTTATACAGTAAAAAAGAGTAAAAATTTTTCGCAATAAAAATGTATAAAAATGAACAAAAAACATCGTAAATTTGATAAAATG
>CALXFI010000007.1 GCA_944387535.1 uncultured Clostridia bacterium
TTAAAGTATGTAACAGATATATTGCATTTTTGTTAATATTTGATTACTGTGATTTTGGGCTACCCCTGAATAGTTACATTATTTTAAATATAACTATTTATATTTTTTCCTTTCATTTTTACAAAAAAAATAGCTGCTTCCTTTATAAGATATAAAGGTTACAGCTATTAATATTTTAATTCCTAATTTTGTGTATAAGGTAATAAAGCAATATGTCTTGCTCTTTTTATTGCTTTTGTTATATCCCTTTGATGTTTACTACAAGCACCTGTTGTTCTTCTAGGTAATATTTTTCCTTTATCATTAATGAATTTTCTTAATTGTTCAGGATTTTTATAATCTAATACGAAGTTTTTATCACTACATAATAGACATACCTTTTTTCTTTGTTTTCTAAATCTTGGATTGTAGTCATCATCATAGTTTTTATTTCTTTTATTTTGTTTCTTATCTGACATTTTAATTATTCCCTCCTAAATCTATTAGAATGGTAGGTCATCGCTTGAAGACATTTCAAAATCTGAACCCATACTACCTGGTTCTGTGTTTCCAAATGTATTTTCAAAAGTAGAACTACTATCTGCACTTGGATCTCTTTTACTATCTGCAAAATATGCTTCTTCAGCAACTACTTCTGTTACATAATGTTTAACACCTTGGTCATCATCCCAATTTCTAGTTTGAATTCTTCCAACAATTCCTACTTGTTGACCTTTTTTAAAGTATTTACTACAAAACTCTCCTAGTTTGCTCCAAGCAACAATATTTATAAAATCTGCTTGTCTTTCTTCTCCTTGTCTAACAAATCTTCTGTTTACTGCTAAACTAAAAGTAGCAACTAGTGTGTTGTTTGTTTGTGTATATCTTACTTCTGGATCTCTTGTTAATCTTCCCATTAAAATAACTTTGTTCATCTTCTTATCACCTTTCCTACTTTAATAATAGGCCCCTATTTTATTTTCTTATTCATCTTTTTTTACAACAATGTGTTTTAAAATTTCATCTGTAATTCTGTAAATTCTTTCAAGTTCTGCTATTGCTGATGGTTGTGATTCAAAGTTGAATAATAAGTATGTACCTTCTGAAAACTTTTTGATTTCATAAGCTAATTTTTTCTTACCCATATTTTCAACTGATTCTACTTTACCATTTTCATTAATTAACCCTGTAAATTTTTCCTCTAAAGCTTTTAAACCTTCTTCATCTACATTTGGATTAACAATGATAATACTTTCGTATTTGCTCATTATTTTCACCTCCCTTTGGATTTATAACCTACATTTACTGTAAGTAGAGATTTGAAAAATAGTTACTACTAATTTTCAAAGCATAGTTATTCTATCACATTCTTCAGTTTTTTGCAAGTGCTTTAAACATTTTTACTACATATTTCTTAAAAATATTTTTTTAAGAAACCTTCAAAAAACCAGTATTTAAGACAAAAATGTCGTTCTAATTTTTCTTTAACTATAATATAATGATTAAAATCTTAAATTGGAGGTAAAAAATGATAAAACAATATAGAAAAAGACACAGTTTATCACAAGAAGAATTAGCAGAAGAAATCGGTATTAGTTCAAGACATTTGCAACGTCTAGAACGTAACGAAGATCACACAAGAGTATCAACCTTCAAAAAGATTGTAAAAGCATTAGATATACCCGACGAAGAGATTATAAAATTTATAAAAAAATAAATAGATATTTAAATTAATTTTTAAATATCTATTTTTTATTACTCGTCCTTGTAAACTACCCATTGTCTAAAGCCAGAGGGATTGCGGTTGCCTTATTTCAATTTTTTCTTATATTTTTTAGTTGATATTCATTACCTGCATTACGATTTTTTTCCGTTTACGGAACTTTTTCGTAATGGATCTTAAATAATTATATATATTAAATGTTGTTTTTTGACCCCGTCCCAAAAAACAGCACCTTGCCAAACCTTATTTCATTTACTTTCTTTTGTAATTCCATAATTGGTATTGGAAGTATTGATATAACCCCTACTATTAGCCATTGTGTGCTATTTAATGGAACTAAGTTAAATATATTAGCTAGTGTAGGTATAATAACCACAATTGTTTGAATTAATACACCTAATATAAAGCTTCCTATTAAGAATTTATTTTCCAAAATACCAACTTTAAAGATAGATTCTCCACTTTTTATGTTAAAACTGTGGACAAGTTCTAATACTCCTAATGCAACAAAAGCCATTGTTCTTCCTACTTCTAGTCCATAGTATTTATTTCCTATACTAAATGCTATTAATGTTAGCATTCCAAGCATTATTCCTTCTACAATAATTTTATTCCACAACCCATCTGCAAAAATTCCTTTTTTACTATCAACAGGTTTTCTTGTCATAATATTTTTTTCTGGTGGTTCTAATCCAATTGCAATTGCAGGAAGTGAGTCTGTTACTAAATTAACCCACAATAATTGTATTGCAAGTAGTGGTGATTTTAACCCTAAAACTAATCCCATAAATATTGTTACAATTTCTCCTATATTTGTTGCAATTAAAAAGTGGATTGCTTTCTTTATATTATCATATATATTTCTTCCCTGTTTTACAGCTTTTACAATTGTTACAAAATTATCATCTGTAAGTATCATATCAGACGCGCTTTTTGCTACATCTGTTCCGTTCTTTCCCATTGCTATTCCTATATCTGCTTTTTTAAGAGCTGGACTATCATTTACTCCATCTCCTGTCATTGCAACTACTGCTCCTGTACTTTGCCAAGCTTTAACTATTCTCACTTTGTGTTCAGGTGTTACTCTTGCAAATACTGAATAATCTTTTATTTCTTTCTCTAACTTATCTTGTGGTATTTTATCTAATTCTTTACCGGTTATTGCTTTATCATATTTTCCTAAAATATTTAATTCCTTAGCAATTGCTTTTGCTGTAACTATATGGTCTCCTGTTATCATAACGGTTTTAATTCCCGCTCTTTTACATGTGCTAACAGCTTCTTTTACACCTTCTCTTGGTGGATCTATCATCCCAATTAAGCCAACAAACTTTAGTCCTGTTTCTACAAAACTAGATTCTATTTTTTCTGGTAAAACAGATATATCTTTATACGCCACTGCAATTACTCTTAAAGCTTTCTTGGCCATTATTTCATTTTGACGTTCTATATTATTCTTTTCTCCAATAGATAGACTACATCTATTTAATAAGACGTCTGGTGCTCCTTTTGTAATTATCCTATAACCTTTATCTAGCTTATGTATTGTTGTCATCATCTTCCTATTAGAGTCAAATGGTATTTCATTTACTCTTGGCATTAAGTGGTATAATTCTGTCTTATTTTTATTCTGCTTTAATGCTCCTTCCACAATGGCAACTTCTGTAGGCTCTCCCTTTACTTCTATTTTTCCTTTGTTATATACAATATCACAATCTGTACACATGCTTGCAAGCTCTAATGCAAGGTTATCATTATTTGATTTTATCTCTACAACAGTCATTTGGTTTTTAGTTAAAGTTCCTGTTTTATCAGAACAAATTACTTTACTACTACCTAAAGTTTCAACAGCAGGAAGTTTCCTAATTATAGCATGGTTTTTTGCCATCTTAGTTACGCCTATAGATAATACAATTGTAACAATTGCAGGAAGTCCTTCAGGTATTGCTGCAACTGCTAGTCCTACTGATGTCATAAACATTTCTATTGGGTCTATTTTCTTAATCATTCCAATTAAAAATATTAGTACACAAATTGCTAAACATACAATCCCTAAAATTTTTCCAACCTGTCCTAATTTCTTTTGTATTGGTGTTTCTGGTGCTTCATCTTCAATTATCATACCTGCAATTTTACCAACATTAGTATTCATTCCAGTTTCTGTAACTATCGCTTTTCCAGTTCCATTTACAACTATACTTGCCATAAATGCCATATTTTTCATATCACCTAAAGCTACATCTTTTTTAGCTATCATATCTGCATTTTTTAAAACTGCTTCAGTTTCTCCTGTTAAACTTGATTCTTCTATTTTTAGGTTATGACTCTCTAGCAATCTACAATCTGCTGGTACATAATTTCCTGCTTCCAAAATTATAATATCTCCTGGTACCAATTCTTCAGCATTTATTTCTTTAGTAACTCCCTCTCTTATAACTTTTGCCCTAGGTGGTGTCATCTCTTTTAAAGCTTCGATTGACTTTTCAGCTTTTGCTTCTTGCACCACTCCCATAATTGCATTTAATATTACAATTGCAATTATAATTATTGAATCTATATAATCATTTTCTCCCTGGAAATACGAAACAGCAGCAGATATGACAGATGCTATTATTAAAATAATAATCATAAAATCATTAAATTGCTTTAAAAATTTAACTAGCAAACTTTCTTTAGGTTTGTCTTCTAACTTATTTTTTCCATATTTACTTCGTCTAAAAACCACTTCTTCTTCATTTAAACCACTTCTTAAATTTGTCTTAAGTTCTCTTACAACTTCTTCTTTTCTCAATGTTTCCCACATAATATCCTCCTTGTCCATTGGGGACGTTTCCTTTGCGCAAAAAATTTCGCATTTGGGACACTTCCTCAACTTTTCATTTGTTTCTTTTAATATCTATGTGGGACATACTGTTTTTATTACTAATTTTTTCACAAAAATAAAAGATAAGTTTTTGTTTTACTTATCTTGTTTTTAGTTTTGTTTTTCAACCTTTTTGTTTGACTTTATATTGACATTAACTACGTTCTTTTATATAATACTAATATCAGTTTTGGAACACTCACCAAGACAGCATAGTTGTATTAAGAAGCAAAAATATTATTTTTTGTTTCTACAATGCAACTACATTGGTTGCAAATACTTCGTAGGAGGTGAGTGCTATGGGGAATTTTCTTCTCTGTTTAGGAATTGGCTTTATAATTCTTTGTCTTCGGACTTTTGGTTAGGAATTTGCAGCTTCTGTAGATACATAATAATTATGAGCAAAGAAAAAATTGAGGTCATCCCATCCAAAAGCGACCCCAATTCCGAAATTGCTTAAGTAAGACTTCGGTCTTACTTTTTTATTTTATTGTTATTAATCATAATTATTCCTTATGACTAACTAGATTATAGCATTTATTTTAGCTTGTGTCAATAATTTTACACTTTCTATTATTCCGTTATACATTTCCATAACATATTAATAATTTTGTCATAATATGTTATAGGGGGTATTATTATGTTATTTACTACAATACTTTTAGCTATCTCTAGTAGTATAGACTCTCTTGGCATTGGAATTACTTATGGAATAAAAAATACATCTATTTCAAATGATGGTAAATTAATTATCTTTTTTATATCATTTATAGTTACAATAATATCTTTATACTTAGGAAATATTTTAAAAGTTATATTTCCAGATTTTATAGTAGATTATTTAGGTAGTTTTCTTTTTATTATTATGGGAATTTTTATTTGTTTTCAAGCACTCAAGAAAGACAAAAAAGAAGAAAAAGTAAAAAGCACAAAAACAGAAAATAATTATTCTCAAAAAACATATTCATTTTTCATAAAATTTCTAGGAGTTACAATTAAGATAATAAAAGATCCTGTATCATCAGATTTTGATAATTCAAATAAAATAGATAGTAAAGAAGCTCTTTTTCTTGGGCTTGCACTTTCTATTGACTCTCTTTGTATTGGCATCGGTGGAAGTGTTATAGGAATTAATACTTATATTTTCCCTTTTTTAATAGGCTTTTTTCAATTATTTTTCTTAGGAATTGGAAATTTTTTAGGCAAAAGGCTTTATAATTTTTCTAAACTACCATCAAATATCTGGTCAATAGTTTCTGGTATCTTACTTGTAATTCTTGGAATTTTTAAATTTATAATATAAAAAAGTGAAACATATAAGGGGTGTCCCTTATTGTCTCACTTCTGCTAATTTCATTGATAATAATTTTGATATTCCTTTTTCTTCCATTGTTACACCATATACTGTATCTGCTGCTTCCATTGTTCCTTTTCTATGTGTAATTACTAAGAATTGTGTATTTTCTGAAAATTTCTTTAAATAATCTGCAAATCTATATACATTTACATCATCTAAAGCCGCTTCAATTTCATCTAACACGCAGAATGGTGCTGGATTTATTTTAAGTATTGCAAATAATAATGCTATCGCTGTAAACGCCTTCTCTCCTCCTGATAATAACATCATATTTTGTAATTTCTTTCCTGGTGGTTGAACATTAATTTCAATACCACACTCTAAAATATTATCTTCATCTTCTAATTTAAGTGAAGCATTTCCTCCACCAAATAATTCTTTAAATACTTCTTGGAAATTCTTATTAATTAAGTCAAATTGTGCTTTAAATTGTTCCTTCATAGTTTGCGTCATATCTGCGATAATTTTTCTTAATTTTGCCATTGTGTCTTCTAAGTCTACCCTTTGTTCACACATAAAGTCATATCTTTCTTTCATATTCTTATACTCTTCTATTGCATCTATGTTAACGCTTCCAAGTTCTTTTAGTTCTTTTCTCAGACTATTTACTTTCTTTTGTGTCTCTGCTACATTTTCAGGTTTTCTACAGTCTTTTACGTTATTTGGTGTTAGTTCATATTCTTCCCACATTTTATTAATAATACCATTCATATCATCTTCTATTTTTGATTTTCTAACATCTATTTTAACTACTTGTGCTTTTAAGTCTTCTATAACTTTAAATTTATCATTAATTTCATCTTCTCTTTGTTTTAACTTTTCATTTTTGTCTATTCTATCTTGTTTTAATTCTTCTATTTTACTTCCACTTGTTTTTACTTCTTCTTTTATTTTTTCTATTTTTTCTTCTGTATCTTTTATTGACTCATTTAAAGTTATATTATCTTGTTTTATTTCTTCTATTTGTCTTGTTTTATTTTCTATACTTTGTTTTGTATTTTCTACTTCTGAATTTATTCTTTCTTGTAATTCTTCAATTGAGCTTTCGCTTTCATCAAATGATGATACTGATATTTTTAAGTTTGTTATATCAAAATTTAAATCATCTACATATTTTTGGTTATCTTTATTTAAATTTGCATATTCTTGAATAACGCTGGTTAACTTTTCTGTTTCTTCTGTTAATTTGTCAATTTCTTCTTGAATTGTTTCTTTATTTTTTATTGCTTTTTCTTTTTCTTCTTTTAAGTGTTCTTTTTCTTCTTTTAGTTTATTTACTCTTTGTTCTATTTTACTGATATTTTCTTCAATTGAAACTAGCTTTTGCTTTTCTGTTGCATAAGTTATATCTATTTCTTGTAACTCCTTTTCCCAGCTACTTGCTTCTTCAAAAATATCTTCGATTGAATCTTCATATTCTTTCTTTTCTTGTTCTTGTTTCTTTATTTTTTCTTCTAAGGCTTTTATTTCTTTTTGAAGTTTTTCTATTTCTCTTCCTCTACCTAGTATATTTACAGTTTTTTTAGTAACTGAACCACCTGTAATTGCTCCTGATGGATTTATTACATCACCTTCTACAGTAATTATTCTAAATGAATATCCATTTTGTTTTGCAAGCTTTATTGCTGTATCCATATTATCTACTATTACTGTTCTTCCAAGTAAATTAGTTATTATTTGCTCATATTTTTTATCATATTTTATTAAATCTGATGCAATTCCAATTACGCCTGGTTCTTTTCCTCTTATTCTATCTAGCTTTTTTCCTCTTACTGATGATATAGGTAAAAATGATGCTCTTCCTAAGTTATTTTTTCTTAAATGCTCAACTAGCTTTTTAGCATCTTCTTCTGTATCTGTTACTATATTTTGCAAACTTGCTCCTAAGCACATTTCTATTGCTGTTTGATATTCTTCTGGCACTTCAATTATATTTGCTAATACTCCATGCATACCTTTTCCTAATTCTTTAATATTTTCACAGTCTTTTAGAAGTGATTTTACACTTTTTATATATCCTTCTTTTTCTCTTTCTGTTTCATCTAAGAATTTTAATCTTGATTCCTTTATTCTCTTTTCACTTTGATATGCATTTATATTACTTTCATACAATTTGATTTTTTTATCAGCATCTTCTTTCTTAGCATTTACTTCTTCTAAGCTTTTTACTATTTTATTACGCTTACTTTCAATTTCATAAAATTCCTTTGATATATCTTCTTTTTGCATTCTTGTGCCATCTAACTCAGATATATTTGAAGCAATTTCTCCACCAATTTGTCTTTCTCTTTTTTCAAAATTCTCAAAGTTGATTTCTTCTGTATGTACTTCTCCTTGTAGTTCATATTTCTTATCAGTATTTTCAGATACTTTTGTTTTATATCCTTCTATTTCTAATTCTTTACTAGATAACTTCTCTGTTATTTTTCTTAGTTCTTCTTGCTTTTCATTTAATTCTTTTTGGAATTTTTCTTTGTTTTCCTTTAAGCTATCCTTCTTTTGTTTCTTTTGTTCTAATTCTTCATTTAGGTCATTTAACTTTTCTTTTGCTTCTTCTATTTCTTTTTCATACCTTTTAGTATTTTCATTATTATTTTCTATTCTAGTTTTTGCAACACTAATATCAGAATTAAGCATCTCTATTTCTTTTTGGCTTTCAAACCCCAATTTAGACATTTCTTCTATTCTTGTAGTTATTTCGTCTATTTGAGATTTTAATTCTTCTTTAAGAGCTTTTACTCTTTCCATTTTTGTTTCTTCTTCATCGCATTGTGCTTTATAAATCTCTTCATCTTTTACAATTTCTTCTAAATCTTTTTTATATTTTTCTATATTATATATAAATAAACCAATTTCTATATTTTTTAATTCTTCTCTTAAGTTCAAATATTTTTTAGCTTTTTCAGCACTTATTTTTAATGGCTCAATATTACTTTCTATTTCTGATAAAATATCATTTATCCTAAGTAAATTAAGCTTAGTACGTTCTAATTTCTTTTCAGATTCTTGTTTTCTTGTTCTATATTTTACAATTCCTGCTGCCTCTTCAAAAATATTTCTTCTATCTTCTGATTTATTACTTAAAATCTCATCTATTTTACCTTGTCCAATTATAGAATAACCATCTTTTCCAATACCTGTATCCATAAATAATTCTAATACATCTTTTAGTCTACATGGTACTTTATTTATATAATATCCAGTTTCACCGCTTCTATATAATTTTCTTGTAATAGTAACTTCTGTATATTCAATAGGCAAAGTTCCATCACTATTGTCAAATACTAATGAACCTTCAGCAAAACCTAAAGATTTTCTATTTTGTGTTCCAGAAAAAATAATATCTAAAGATTTGCTTCCTCTTAATGATTTCATACTTTGCTCACCTAAAATCCAACGAATTGCGTCTGATATATTACTTTTTCCAGAACCATTTGGCCCTATTACTGCTGTTATTCCTGGCATGAATTCTAATACTGTTTTATCTGCAAAAGATTTGAACCCTTGTAATTCTAGTCTTTTTAAATACATTTCTTATCACCTAAAAGTAGTTTATACTATTTTTCATGTTTTGTAAAGCAATTAAGGGACAAAATTTACACCTGCAACTATTTTAGCTATATTATAAATTAATTTTTGTTTATCTTTTGAACATTGTTTTAATAAATCTGAAAATTCTTTATCTAAATACCTATTATCTTCTTTAACAACACCTGTAATTAATTCCTCTATTGGCACATCTAATACTTCTGATATTTGTGCTAATCTATTTAAATTTATTGACGTTCCACCTCTTTCTACCCTACTTAGGAATGCAGTTGCTACTTTAATAGTTTCAGCCAACTTTTCTTGTGACCATCCTTTTTTTATCCTTGCATCCTTTATCCTTTGTCCTATTAACTTAAAATCTACATTCGCATCTATCTTTTCCATAATCATTCCTCCTCGTTAGTAAATTTAACATGATGGGTTCCACCTCGTCAAATCTCCATTTGTCTTTATTTGTAAAGTTTTATTTATAAATTCTCTCGTTTTCTCACTTTTTTGTCATTTTTCTTAGCTTTCTAAATTGTCTAATATAATGTTTACTAATTAGTTTACTAAAAAATCCTCATATTATGTTATACAGCTTCTGTTTTCTAGTGTTGTGCGTTTATTTGCAATTCTTCTTTATATTCGTCTAGTTCACTTTTTGTTATATTTACAATTCTTAATATCTCTTCTTCAGAACTATCATCGCTAGTTAAAATCTTTACTAATTCTTTTTTTATGTTTTTTACTATCTTCTCTCTATCTTCATCTTTTGTTATATTTTCTTTTTCTCCTTTATTCTTTTCTAAAAATTCTGGTTTAGAAGTTTCTTTATTGGTATTTTTTAATACCTTTAATAAATTACTTAACAGTCTTCTTTGTAATGCCTTATTTTTTTCACTTGAAATTAATATTTGATTTAAAATATTTTTAAATTGTTCATGATTTCTAGCTTTTCCTAAAGCCATCGCATAAGAAAATAAAGTATTTTTTTGAATAAAAGTTTCAACAGATATTTTATTTATATCAATTAAATTATACCTAAAATCTATTGTGCACCCTTTAAATCTATAATCATTAACCTGCATAGCACTAAAATCACAAGTTATATTCCACATTTTCGTTCCTGTATAAATAATTATTGGAACTACAATTGGATATTTTATTTCATTTTTAATTTTTAGGGAAATATTCCAATTATAAATAATCTCAACACAGAAATTTAACATTTTATATAATATTTTATCATCTAATTCTTTTTGATATCTAATTAAGAAAAATATATCTTTATCTTTTAGTCTGTACACTACATTTCCATCTAAATTATATTTTTTATTAGTACATTTTTCTAAATATTTTCCTTTTATCTTTTTACTAGTGTCTATGAAATCATTTACTATTCCTGCAATTTCATTTTTGTTTTTTAGAATTTCTTTTATCATTTCTTTGTATATATCATTTAAATTCTTCTTTTGATTGTCTATTTCAAGATTATATTTTTCGCTTTCTTCAGCAAGCTTTGAAACAGAATTAAGACGTAACGTGTGTATGCACGTAATATAATCATTGTAAGTAAAAACTTCCAATTCCTTCCTCCTTATTTTATTCACCTTTGTACTTTTGTTTTTGTTTGGATTTCATTTTTTAGAATAGTAAAATCTTGACCCAAAATTCTTTGAATAAATAATTCTTGTATATTATCTCACAAAAAAAGAGAAAAGCCAAGCTTTTCTCTAAATTTTATTTAACTTTTCATCGCAAAATTCGACATTATTCTACAAAGTTCTAAATTTTAATCAAAATAACTACTGATTTCCTCTAAATTTTCAAAGTTTTTCTGTCTTAATACTTCATATACAACTATTGAAACAGAATTTGATAAATTTAAAGATCTTAGTGTTTTTCTCATAGGTATTCTTATTGTCTTATCAATATATTTTTGTAAAATATCTTCAGGAAGCCCTTTAGTTTCTTTTCCAAATAATAAAAATACTTCATCCATTTTACTATAATCAGGCTCTGAATATACATGTTTTCCTTTTGTAGTTGCAAAAAACATATTATTTTCTTCTGGATTATATTTTTCTAAAAATGCATTAAAAGAAATATGTTCTTCTATTTCTAATTTATCCCAATAATCTAGCCCTGCTCTTTTTACCGCCTTTTCTGATATGCTAAATCCTAATGGATGCACTAGATGCAACTTAGCACCTATTGCCGCACATGTTCTTGCAATGTTTCCTGTATTTTGTGGAATTTCTGGTTCTACCATTACTACATTTATTTTCACTTTCTTTTCCTCTTTTCTAAAATTCTAATTATTTAAATTATTTTTCTAACTTTTGTCTTACATATTCATATAAAACTATTCCAGTTGCCACTGCTGCATTTAAGCTCTCTGTTCTTCCAAGCATTGGTATCTTTATTTTTTCATCTGCTAACTTCATTATTCTTTCTTCTACACCATTTGCTTCATTTCCTATTACTAGCACTTTTTTATTATATTTCATATCATAAATATTCTTACTATTATCCCCTAAAGAAGTTACTAGTATTTTAAATTTATTTCTTTTAACTTCTTTTAATGTTTCTAATAAATCTTCACATTCTAGAACTTTTACTCTATAAATTGCTCCCATACTAGAACGTACTACTTTAGGATTATAACAATCTGCTGTTCCTTTTGATACTAATATTTGTGTTAAACCTACACTATCTATAGTTCTAAGTATAGTTCCTAAATTTCCTGGGTCTTGTATATCATCTAATGCAACAATTATATCTTCATTATAATTAATATCTGTTTCACTATTATTCACATTACTATTTTTTTCAATTACAGCTAAGACTCCTTGAGGTGTTTGTACTTCTGATATATATTTAAATATTTTACTTGTAACATATGTGCAATCATATTTTGCAATCTCATACATTAATTCCTTTGGTATACTATCAGACTTTTCACAATCATCACATATGATTATTTGCCTAATTGAAGCTTTTTCTAAAATAGCTTCTCTTACCATTTTTATACCTTCTACTATGTAGGCATTTTCTAAATCTCTATATTTCTTTTCTTTTAACTTTTTAACATTTTTTACTATTTCATTATCTTTACTTGAAATTATGTTCATATAAAAATCTCCTTAAAAATATCCTCGTGCTGTTTTTTAGGACGGGGTCAAAAAACAGCACTAAAAAACACAATGATACATTTATTATTTACTGTACTATTGTATTTTATAACTTTTTTTAGGTTTTAGCAAGTTTTAATAATCATATTGAGCAAAATATTTTTTATATACTTTGTCAACAGTCTGATAAAATACCTTTTGTTAAAGGTATTTTTTATTTTAAAAAAAAAGCATAAGTAAGTTTTTAAATTAGGCAATTTGCGTAGGGGATATTAAGGGTAGCAAATTGCCGCTTAAGCGAAGCTTAAATTTAAAAACTTACTACAATCCCCTATTTACTTAAGATGTGTCCCAAACGCGAATTTTTTTGCGCAAAGGAAACGTCCCCAACGCGAAATTAAATCTTTACTGTATTCAAAAATTCTTTTATTTCTTTAACAAGTTGTTCTTCCGTTTGATTTTTAAGAAGTAAAGTAATATATGGCTCAATACCAGTTGAAAACTTAATCTTAGTTCCATATTTCTTTAATAGAACTGCTACAATTCCTGGGTCATATTTATCTTTATCAAAATAGAACACAACATTTTGAGAACCTGTAGTTTTGTTCTTCTTTTCTGTAATTTTTATAACCGCTGTATTTTTACATAATTGTTTTATTCTTGCAATTTCAAGTAAATTATTTAATTCATCTGGCATATTTCCAAATCTATCAATAATTTCATCAATAACATTTCCAATATCTTCTTCTGTCCTACATAAAGCAATTTTTTGATAAATATCAATTTTCTCACTACTATCTTCTATATAGCTATCTGGTATATAACTTGTAATATCTAAATCTATTTGAACATCTACTTCTGGTTTTACTTCAATTCCTTTAATTTCTTTTACAACTTGGTCTAATAAATCGCAGTAAGTATCATAACCAACTTGTTCTAAATGTCCTGATTGAATTTCTCCAAGTAAACTTCCTGCTCCTCTTATTTCTAAGTCTCTCATTGCAATCTTAAATCCTGAGCCAAACTCTGTAAATTCTTTTATTGCTTTCAATCTCTTATCTGCAACTTCTGTAAGTAATTTATCTCTTTTATAAGTTATATATGCATATGCTTGTCTTTCTGACCTTCCAACTCTACCACGTATCTGATAAAGTTGTGCTAACCCCATTCTATCTGCATTTTCTACAATAATAGTATTGGCATTTGGAATATCAATTCCTGATTCCAAAATTGTAGTACATACCAAAACATTACTATTTCCGTCTACAAACTCTTCCATGATATCTTCTATTCTACTTCCTGTCATCTGTCCATGTGCATATGCAACCTTTGCTTCTGGAACTAATTCTGATATTCTTTCTGCCTTTCTTACTATTCCTTCTACATTATTAAATATATAAAATACTTGACCATTTCTCTCAAGTTCTTTTGTAATTGCCTCTCTTATAACTTCTTCGTCATATTCTAGCACATAAGTTTGAACTGGTTTTCTATTATATGGTGGCTCATATATAACTGACATATCACGTATTCCTACAATAGACATATGCATTGTTCTTGGTATTGGAGTTGCTGTCATTGTTAGAACATCAATATTCATTTTCATTTGTTTTATTTTTTCTTTAGCTTTTACACCAAATCTATGTTCTTCATCTATTATTAGTAGTCCTAAATCATGAAACCCAACATCTTTTCCTAAAATTCTATGTGTTCCAATTAAAATATCTACTTCGCCAAGTTTTAGTTTTTTAACAACTTCATTTTGATATTTCTTAGTCTTAAACCTATTTAATATTTCTATTCTTATAGGATAATCTTTCATTCTTTCCTTAAACTCTTGATATTGTTGTTCTGCAAGAACTGTTGTAGGAGCTAAATATGCAACCTGTTTTCCATCCATTGCTGCTTTAAATGCTGCTCTCATTGCAACTTCTGTTTTACCATAACCAACATCACCACAAAGTAATCTATCCATTGGTTTTGGTTTTTCCATATCTTTTTTGACTTCTTCGATACACCTTAATTGATCATCTGTTTCTTGATACGGAAATTTATCTTCAAATTCTTTTTGCCAAGGAGTATCCTTACTAAAACTAAATCCTTGAGCCTTTTCTCTTTTAGCATAAAGTTCTATTAATTCTTTTGCAACTTCTCTTAAATTATTTTTAACTTTAGTTTTAGTTTTCTCCCATTCTTTACTTCCAAGCTTATTAATTTTTGGCTTTATTTTATCACCGCCAACATATTTTCTTATGCTATCTAAATCACTTGTAGGAATATAAAGAATAGCATCATCTTTATATTTTATTTTTATATAATCTTTAACAATTCCATCAGCTTTAATTGTATTTACTCCTATATAAATACCAATTCCATATCTTCTATGAACTACATAATCGCCTTGCTTTAAGTCTGCAAATACTACTTTTTCTCCTTCTTTAAAAGCTGTATTTGTAATTCTTCTTCTTTTCTTTTCTCCACTAATTAATTCATCTGCTTCTATTACTATTTGATCTATATCGTAGTTTTCAAATCCACTAGATAATTTACCAACAGAAATTGTAACAATATTTTCTCTTGATTTTACTACTATTGTTTGATTCAATTTTTCTTCTATTTTGCAAGCAATTTCTTTTTTTTCTAATAATTCTTTTAATTTTTTGGCTTTCTCTTTTGACTCTATTAATATATAAATATTTTTATTTTTCTTTAGATTCTCTTTTAAATCTATAAATAAATTCGTGGTTTCACTTTTATAATAATTTACATCTCTATAATTTAGTTTATATTTTTCACAATCTAATTTTAATATACTATCTTGTTTTTCAATATACACTAATTGTTTCTTATTTAAAATATTTATAATATCATCAAAATCTAATTCATTTGTAATTGCTTCTGGTACTTCTTTTTCTTTTGATATTAAACTTTCTACTAAATTTTCTCTATCTTTTTTTATGTTCTGGCTTCTTTGTTCTATTTTCCTTATTTCATCAATAAATATTACATAATTAGAATTCAAATAATTTAAAATAGTTTCTTGTTCTTCATAAAAGCAATCAAAATACTTATCTATTTTACTTGTATAATTTCCTAGTTTTATTTGCTCAATGTCTTCTTCTACGATATCTTTATTACTAATATTTCCTTCACATTTTTCTCTTATTTTTTTGCAAACTTCATCTACATTTTGTTCTAATACATATTCATTTGCCGGATAAATTGTAGCTTCTTCTTTATTTCCTATTGATCTTTGGCTTTCTATACTAAATTCACGAATAGAGTCTACTTCATCTCCCCAGAACTCAATTCTAATACCTGTTTTATTATTTACTGCAATATCTACAATGTCTCCTCTTACACTAAATTGTCCTCTTCCTTCTATTAAATCATATCTTACATAACCTAAATCAACTAAACTTTTCTTTACGTCTTCTAGATTATATTCTTTTCCCACTTTGAATTTAATTTCATTTTTAAATAAAGTCTCTTTTTTAGGTAGTTTTTGCATAGAAGCCTCTACAGTTGTTACTACAATAAGACTTCTTTTAGATTTTATTTTATTTAGCACTTCTATTCTTTCATATAAATTTTCTTTACTTTCTGCAACATAATCATATGTCACAATATCTTTTTTAGGAAAAAATACAACATTATCTGTAAAATATTTTATATCATCATATATTTTCTTTGCCTGTATTTCATTATATGTCAATATACAAATCGGTTTTTTAGTAAATTCATGAATTGCAGTTCCTGCTTGTACCATTCCAACGTCATTTAAGCCCGATATTGCTATCGGACTTTTTTTATTTTCTATATTATTTACAATTTCAACAAACTTTTGACTCTTACCAAGTTCTCCAAGTATTGTATTCATGTCATTCTCCTAGTCTATACATTTTCTTCTTGTTTTTCTTCTGAATCTTCTTGTTCATCTTCTTTTTGTTCTTTTTCAGTTTCTCCTGTTTTACTAATATATTTTAACAAACCTGCGCAAGATATAATAAAACAAATTCCTGCTACTAGATTTACAACACTAACAAATATATGCATAATATTAAAGTTCAAAATATAAATTGCACCAAGTACAATACCTACAATTGGCCCTGCTTTTTTCTTTTTTAGAGAAAGTCCCATAAAAATTATAACTAGTGCAAGTACTATTAACGCAATAAGTGATGTTACTAATTTTGTTAAATATGTATAATAAAATGGTCTTAACCCTACTACATTAATTAATGATAGTGTATGTAAAACTAAGAAAATTACTCCCCATATTACAACAACTGATTTATATTTTTTCTCGCTCATATGTACCTCTCTCCTCTCTTTTGTATATATATGTTATACCAAATTGTTCTTATTTTGTCAATTATTGACATTATTTTTTCTTAAACTTATAATAAAAATAATAATATAAATAAAGAGGTTGAAATATATGAAAAAGTTTATAAAAATTCTTTTTTGTAAAATACTATTCCGTGTTCATTATTATAATACTGAAAATTTACAAAAATATGATAGATTTTTAATTTGTCCTAATCACTCAAGTATCTTTGACCCATTTTTTATATATCCACTTTCTCAAAATTTATCTATCATGGCAAAATCTGAAATATTCAAAAATAAATTTATTGCAAAGATTTTGAAACATTATAACGTTTTTCCAGTTGATAGAAAAAAGGTTGATATAAAAAGTTTATTACATTCCTTAAATGTTTTCAAGAAACAAAATCACTGTGAACTTTTAATATTTCCAGAAGGTGGAGTTATTAAAAATAAAGAAGATATTGGCAAGAAAGTTCATAATGGTGCAACTTTTGTAGCAGCAAAACTAAATGTTCCAATTGTTCCTGTATTTATTACTAGAAGGCCAAAGTTATTTTCTAAAGTTAAAGTTATTTTTGGAAGCCCTTATTTTCTAGAAAAAAGCTTATTAAAAGATAAATCGAAATTAAAAAAAGAATCTCATATTTTAATAAATAATATATACAATTTAAACCATTAAAGTCCCCAATAAATGGGGACTTTAATGTAGTACTTAGACATATGCCAGGCTTACTTCTTCAGAATTTATAAATTCCCTAGCATCAAAAAAGATAACAGGTTTAACCGCTCTTGCTCCTTTTTTCAAAAGTTCTTCCGAACCTACCTTGTGAACTACCCATTGTCTAAAGCCAATGGGCTTCCTGCTTCATAGACCTCGTAACCTACTATCTCCACAGGCGTTAATTTGGGCTGTCCCTGCCCTATGTTTTTCTCTATGCCATTTTTCTTAACCCTTCCATAAGGATATTTGTCGCAACATTTATATCCTTGTCATGCTTTGCATTTACCGATAATATAACACAGAAATTTATTTTTGGCAACCTTGACCCACCGTCTAAAGCCAGTGGGATTGCGGTTGCCCTATTTCAATTCTAGAACCTTCTCTACTTTTATATAATTGATAGTAATATCCACCTTCGCCACTTATAACGCTTGTCTTCCATATTACACCATTTTGAGAATACATTAAATGTCGTCTATCCTCTGGTTCATATAACCAATATGGCCTTTCTTTCGTGTCCAGGTGAACAAACTGATCCTGAGGAATAGCACTTCTAACTCTCCCAAAGAATGGTTGAGTAATAAGATTGCAAAGCTTGTTTATGCTTCTAACATCAAAATAGTCATTCCCATTACCATTTTGCATCCATGGGATTTCCAAATTAAAAATTGGTTCAACAGAATATTTTACCAAAAAATTTCGTCCCCACAATTGCTCTACTTCTTCTAGTGCAACAAACGTTGCTAGCAGTTTTTCAGGCAAATCATCAGTAGAAAACGTTTGATTTCCCATACTCCATGTTCTTCCTTTTGGAACATTTATCCAAATATGTGTTGGAAAATCACTACTTTGCAGTTTCATCCTGGTTCCTTTCTCTTTGTTCCGAATACCATATTACAATATAGCTTAGCTATATATTTTTCATTATACCATTTTTATATTATGATAGCAAATTAATTTACATTTTAATAATCAATTTATTGAATTTAGAATTAATGTAATTTACAAGTTTATCCATAAATACATCTGGCTTTATTTCCTTTTTAGCAACCATATCTAGTCCCTTCTCCCAGCTTGCAGTTAATTTCGGATTTAACATATCTGGCATTGATTGATACACAATATCATATATAGTTTCACCTTTTAGAGTTGGAGTTATTATTTGAGTCTTTTTATTAATATCTATATATTTTATTTTCTCTAATTTTTTTATAATCTCTGCTCTTGTTGCACTAGTTCCAATTCCTGCTCCTTTTATTTGTTCTCTTAATTCTTCATCTTCAATTAGCTTTCCTGCATTCTCCATGGCTAAAATTATAGAACCTGAGTTATATCTAGAAGGAGGTGAAGTTTCCGCTTCTTTTAACTCATAATTTTCCACATCAAGTACTTGTCCTTTTTTCAAACTTTTCAATATTTCTATATTGTTTTCTTGATTATCATCATTTTCTTCATTTTGACTTTTATCTTCTTCATTTTTTCCTTTCTTCTTACTAGCTTTCTCAGGTTTTAAAATCTCTAAAAAGCCTTGCTTCACACATACTTTTTCACTCGCATAGAAATTTTCTTTCTTTTCTCCATTTTCTATTTCTAGAGTTACTTGTATTCTTTGATACTCAGCTGGTGGATAAAATATTGCTAAAAATCTATCTACTATTACTTTATAAACTTTCTTATGTAGTTCTGGTAAATTATTAAAATTCTCAAAACCTTGGCCTGTTGGAATAATTGCATAATGGTCTGTTATTTTACTATCATTTACATATTTTGTTTTAACTAAATTAGTAGAATATTTTTCATCTACCATTTTCTTTATATGTTTTTGAGTTTCTTCATCTTTATATCCTCTTGCAAGTCCATTTAGATTTTTAGTAATTTCCTTTGCTACTGCTGTAGAAAGCACTCTTGCATCTGTTCTAGGATATGTAACTAATTTTTTTTCATACAAATTTTGTATTACATCCAATGTTTCATCTGGCTTTATTTTAAATCTTTTTGTACATTGATTTTGTATTTCTGCTAAGTTAAATAAAAGTGGAGGATTTTCTTTTTGTTTTGATTTTTTTAATTCTATTATTTTAGCATTCTTTCCTGCTAAACTTTTAATAAATTCTTTAGCATCGCTTTCTTTTTTAAAACCTGATTCATTATATAACTTTGGAGATTCAAACATTGTGGAGTTTTCATTTACTTTCCACTCTGCCTTAAAACTTGAATCTTTACTTCCAAATAAGCCTTGTACTTTATAATATTTCGTCTTCTTAAAATTTCTTATTTCTCTTTCTCTAGAAACAACCATTCCAAGAACACAGGTCATAACTCTTCCAACAGAAATGGAAGCTTTATCCTCATTTATTTTATTTGCTAAATTTCTTCCATATATTATTGAAAGTAATCTTGAAAAATTAATTCCGATTAAATAATCTTCTTTTGCTCTTAGATATGCACTATCAGATAAACTATCATAATATGATAAGTCTTTTGCTTCTCTAATTCCTCTTAAGATTTCCTCCTCTGTTTGAGAATCTATCCAAACTCTTTTCATCTGTGCTTTTGGATTAGGTTTTGCCATCATAAATACTAGCCTTTGTATATATTCTCCTTCTCTTCCAGAGTCACCAGCATTATATATTACTTCAACATCCTCTCTTTGAAGCAGACTTTGTACTATATTAAACTGTTTCTGAACTTGTGGAATAATCTCATATTTCCACTCTTTAGGTATAAAAGGAAGTGTATCTAATCTCCAATATTTTAGCTTTTCATCATATTTTTCTGGATAACTCATCGTTACTAAATGTCCTACACACCAAGTAATTATCCAATCGTCTGATTCTAGATATCCATCTTTCCTTTTAGTTGTTATTTTTAGAGCTTTTGCAAATTCCATAGCTACTGATGGTTTTTCAGTTATTATTAATTTTTTGCCCAATTTTATCATCCTTTTAATTTATTTTTCTTAAACTTACTTTTATAAACTTAAGTAATATTTTTCTTAATTTTTCCATTTTTTCTCTTGTTTCTTCGTCTTCAAAATCAAATCTATTTAAAATTTTGTTTGCATAATCTTCTTTATCTATTATCTCCAATGTTTCTTTAAAGTTAATATCATATATGTATGATAATAATATTAGTAATCCATCTACTGTATCATTTCTTTCGTTTCCTAATTTTATTACTTGTTTTTCTGCTTTAAATTGTTGTTCTATTTTTATACTAATTTTACTGTTTTCAACGTTTTGTTTTTCTCTTTTAGTATTCCAATATATTTTTTCTCCTTCATAAAATATGTCTAATTTATCCGCATCTCTTATAATTTTAGAAAATAATAATTCTTCTTTAGTTAATCCACCCTCTATTTTAAATTTGTTATGATTTTTTATTGCTGTAAGTATTATCCCAATATAATGTTCATCATCTATATATTTTTTTATATAGTCATCTTTTAATAATACTTCTATGCCAATTTTTGCATGATCTAGTAACATTTCATTAAGATGTGTATTGTTTCTATTATACTGCTCAAACCTTCCTATGTCGTGAAGAAGGCCTATTAAACTTGCAAGTTCAATTTCTTTTTTACTTAGATTTAAAGCTTTAGCTATTTTTTGGCTATCTTCCATTACTCTTAATGAATGCTCTTGTTTCCTTTTTATGCCTTCATTTTCTAAATCAAATTTTTCTGTATATTTAAAAAATTCTTCTTTACATTTTTCTAAATCAATCATTTAATCACTCCAATCTTTGTTTCATATAATTATTAGTTATTTCGTAAATTTCTTTAAATCTTTTTTTAGTTTGTTCATCTTTAAAGTTAAATCTTTCATATAATTTATCATAATACTTATTTTCTAAAACATATTTTAACCCATAATCAAAATTAAAATCAAATACATATGCAAACTGGCAAATTAGCGTATCTGCCGGTGTTTTTCTATTTTTATATATAATATTGTGATCTTCTACAAATTCTCTATATATTTCATCTGAGAACTTTTCTTTTTCCAAATTATCTGTATCCCATATAGCTTTTTCATCATCAAAAATAAGTACATAAATAATATCTGTTTTATCACTATCTCTTATTATTTTTATATGTAATTTTTCTCTATCGCTTATATTTGGAGTTATGTCCTTGCTATCTTTATTATGATTTATTATTGCAAGCTTAATTATTCTGTCATATTTATTATCCTCAACAAAATTTCTAATTAAACCATTTTTAAATAAAATATCTGCACCTAATTTACCATGATTTTCACTTAAATTATCTACAAATGTATTATATTTTCTTGCTTGTTCAAACCTTCCTATATCATGAAGTAATCCTATTAGTTCTGCAAGTTCTATATCTTCTTTTGATAACCCCAAACTTATAGCCATATTTTTTGATATACTAGATGTTCTTTCCATATGTGCTATTTTTAAGCTTATTTTAGGATTATTTATATCATATTTTTTTACATATTTTTTAAATTCTTTTTTGGCTTTCGTTATATCTATCACTTTTTACACCTCTAGGAGCAATTCTAACATTTTTCGTTTTTTTATGCAACCCTTGATTTATACATTGTTTTGGTATATAATACTTGAAAATAAACTTTTGGAAAGGGGCTTTTTTTATGGCTTATAATTTTAAAGAAATAGAAAAGAAATGGCAAGAAAAATGGTACAGTGAAGGTACTTTTAATGCTAAAGATGATTACTCTATGAAAAAATGGTATGGATTAATTGAATTTCCTTATCCTTCTGGACAAGGTCTTCACGTAGGACATCCAAGAAGCTATACAGCCTTAGATGTTATTGCAAGAAAAAGAAGAATGCAAGGATATAATGTTTTATTTCCTATAGGTTTTGATGCATTTGGTCTTCCTGCTGAAAACTACGCAATTAAAAATCACATCCATCCAAAAATTACAACAGAGAAAAACATTGCTCATTTTAAATCACAATTAAAATCAATTGGTTTTTCTTTTGATTGGTCAAGAGAAATTAATACAACTGACCCTGATTATTATAAATGGACTCAATGGATTTTTATCCAATTATATAAGCACGGATTAGCTTACAAAGCTACGATGCCAATCAACTTCTGTACTGGATGTAAAGTAGGTCTAGCAAATGAAGAAGTTGTTAATGGTGTATGTGAAAGATGTGGAAGCCCTGTTGTTCAAAAAGAGAAAAGTCAATGGATGCTTAAAATTACTGAATATGCACAAAGGTTAATTGATGATTTAGATGATGTTGATTATTTAGATAAAATTAAAGCTCAACAAAAAAATTGGATTGGTCGTTCTGAAGGTGCTGAAGTTACATTTAAAATTGCTAACTCAGATGAAACTTTAACAGTTTATACGACTAGACCTGACACTTTATTTGGAGCCACATATATGGTAGTTGCACCAGAACACCATATTATTGAGAAATTATCTAATAAAATTACTAATATGGATGAAGTAGAAGAATACAGAAAGAAAACTGCTTTAAAGTCTGATTTTGAAAGATCAGAACTAAATAAGGAAAAAACAGGTTGTGAAGTTAAAGGTATTAAAGCAATTAACCCATTAACTGGGAAAGAAATCCCAATTTGGATATCAGATTATGTTTTAATTACTTACGGAACAGGTGCTATTATGGCTGTTCCTGGACATGATACTCGTGACCATGATTTCGCAACTAAATTTAATTTACCAATTATTCAAGTTATTAAGTCAAATTCTGATGATGTAACTTGTGATGTATCAAAAGAAGCTTTTACAGATGTTGAAACAGGAGTTTTAATTAATTCTGGATTTTTAAATGGTTTATCTGTAAATGATGCTAAAAAGAAAGTTATTGAATATTTAGAAGAAAATCATATTGGTAAAAAACAAGTAAATTATAAACTTCGTGACTGGGTATTTTCTAGACAGCGTTATTGGGGAGAACCAATTCCTATGGTTCATTGTGATAAATGTGGATGGGTTCCAATTCCAGAAGATGAACTTCCACTAAAATTACCTGATATTAAAGATTATGAGCCTGGAGAAAATGGTGAATCACCTTTAGCTAAGCATACTGAATGGGTAAATACTACTTGTCCTAAATGTGGTGGTAAAGCTACAAGAGAAACTGATACTATGCCACAATGGGCTGGTTCATCTTGGTATTACCTAAGATATATGGATCCACATAATGACAAAGCTTTAGCATCAAAAGAGGCCTTAGAATATTGGTCACCTGTTGACTGGTATAATGGTGGTATGGAACATACAACTCTTCACCTATTATATTCAAGATTTTGGCATAAATTCTTATATGACATTGGAGTTGTTCCTACTAAAGAGCCATATCAAAAGAGAACTTCTCATGGTATGATTTTAGGTAGCAATGGTGAAAAAATGTCTAAATCTAAAGGTAATGTTGTTAACCCTGACGAAGTCGTTGATGAATTTGGTGCTGATAGCTTTAGAGTTTATGAAATGTTTATGGGACCATTTGACCAAACAGCTCCATGGTCTATGGAAAGTATTAGAGGTTGTTCTAAGTTCTTAGATAGAGTATGGAATTTACAGTCAATGTTAGTAGATGGAGATACATATTCTCCTAAGTTTGAAAAGATGATGCACAGAGCTATTAAGAAAGTTTCTTCTGATATTGAAGAAATGAAATTTAATACTTGTATTTCTACTTTCATGACAATGGTAAATGAATTTTACAAAGCCAAAACTATTAATAAAGCTGAATTTAAAACATTTTTACAATTGTTAAATCCTTTTGCACCTCATATGACAGAAGAACTTTGGCAAACCGTATTGGGTGAAAATGAAGATTTAGCTTATCAAAAATGGCCTGAGTATGACGAATCTAAAACTATAGCTGATGAAATTACTTTACCTATTCAATTTAATGGAAAATTAAAAGGAACTGTTCAAATTGCTTTAGATGAAGATGAAACTTCAGTTAAAGATAAAGTACATAATGCAATTGATTCAAAATTGGAAGGTAAAACAGTTATAAAAGAAATTTACGTTAAGAATAAAATTTATAATATTGTTGTAAAATAATATATAAAAGCCTATTAGGATAAAAGTTCTAATAGGCTTTTATCCATTTTGAACTTTTTGTTGTAAATAGTAAATTTCATCAGAATGTCTATTTATAATTTTTTCGTTTCTTTCTATTCTTCTTTCTAGATCTTCACTTTTTTCACTATTTCCTGTAACAACATCAAGAAGTATTTGTAATTTTTCTCCATGTTCTTTTTCTATTACAGCAACTCTACCACTAAGTGTTCCTAATTCTTTTTTAATTTCTGGAATTTCATTTACTGAGACTTGCATTTCACTTACCTGTTCTCGTAACTTTATTACTTGTCCTTGTAATCCATCATATTTATTTTCTAATCCTCCTATTTTATCTTGCATCCCTCCTATTTGGTCCTGCATTTTTTCTATTTGGTCCTGCATTCCTCCCATTTGGTCCTGCATTCCTCCCATTTGGTCCTGCATTCCTCCCATTTGGTCCTGCATTTTTCCTATTTGTTCTTGCATTCCTCCTATTTGTTTATTTGTTTTCTTTTGTTCATCATAAATTTTTAATATAACAGAATTGATTTCATTATTGTCCATTTTTTGTCCTCCTTATAAATTTTATTTTTATAATTCGATTTAAATTATTGTTAGTATAAAATCTCCAAGAAAAAAAGTCAAATAAAGATCTTTTTAAAATTTAAAATTTTTATTATACTTTCTTAAATATTCTAATTTTTTCATTTGTTTCTTCACTTTTTTAACTCTTGTCATTTTTTCCTTGTTCTATTTTACTTGATAGTGAACTACCAACCACCTAAAGGTTGCTGGCTTCGAGGATGAAATTCTTTCATCCGCTTAAGAAGTTTAGCATTTAAGTTTCCACCTTTTTAGGCAACCCTTATTCTTACAAGCGTGTCCACTTCGCCACTACCGTATATCCACAATTATGTGTGACTTAGGTGCTACTTTTTTCTTCATATCTTTGATGTTCCAACAATCTATTATTTATGCTTGGAACATGATTGCTTATATCCCCCCACCTAAAGGAATGTGGGGTTTATACTCCTAATTTATAAATTCGATAAAATTATATTTTATATATAATTGACCTAAATTTGATATTAATAATTTACTTTTGCTCCATACTCTATCTATTTTTTTATAAAATTATTTGGGAAAATTTTATAGATAACAAACATTTGAAATCAAATTATGATGATATTATAATAACCTTATTTCAAAATGTCAAGCATATTCTATTTTTTTGTAACTAAACTGTAATTAATATTTAATACTTATGAAATATTTTTTCGTGTTTTTTATAGTATAATATTGTTAGATTAGACTATAAGGAGTATATAAATATGAGCATAGAATCAGATTTAAGAAAAGATGGAATTGAAGTAACTGAAAAACTAGATACTTTAAGAATTAATTCTATTGCAAGAAATGTTTCATTAAAACTTTGTGAAACTTTCCCTGAATTTAATTTAAACCAAAATGAATTATTTATTAAATTATCTAGATTAAATATGTATAAAGCAAAGATGCCTGAAGGAATGGCTGAAGCAAATTACTTTTATAAAAATACTTCTATATATTTTAATGAGCATATTCAAGATGAAGATTTAGAAGAATTTGCAATTCATGAATGCATCCATTATTTACAAGAGGTAAAAGATAAGAAAAATTATCTAGTTAGAATGGGCCTTTGTGATTATACTGAATTTAAAATTTATGGACTAGGACTAAATGAAGCTGCAGTTCAGCTTATGGCATCCAAAGTTAATGGAATACCAAAAGAATTTGTCAAATATTTTGGTATTAGTTTTGAAACAATAAGTCCTTCATATTATCCGCTAGAATGTTGTCTTGTTAGTCAAATGGCATACATAACTGGTGAAAATGTTTTATTTGAAAGCACATTAAATAGTAACGATAATTTTAAAGAAACATTTGCAAATTTAACATCACCAAAAACTTTTATGGCAATTCAAAATGCTATTGATGATATTTTAAATAGTGAAGAAGAAATTATTAAATTAAATAATAGAATAGCAACTATTGATGATAGAAACAAAAAAGTAGATGGAATGTTACAAAAAATTGATGAATTAAAAAGAGAGATTTCTTTAACATTTATGAGAACACAAAATCTTATAATTTCTAGTTATTTTGATAAAGCATTTAATTCAATTTCTAACTTAGAAGAAGTTGAAAATTATAGAAGGAAATTATATACTTTTAAAGATTATCTTGGATGTACAGAAGGTTATACTTTCTTTAATGACTACTATGTAAATAAGATGATGGATCTAGAAAAGAAATATAATGCTATAGAAAATGGAGAAGTTGAAACTGCAATTAAGGTAATTTCTAAAAAAGAAAACATTTTTGTTTCAATTTTCAAAGCTATTAAAAAATTAATCTTAGGTGAAGGCGCAAAAGAAAATATTAATGAATAAAGAAGCTTAAAAATCTTAAGCTTCTTTTAATTTTTCTACTATTTTCTTTGCCGCTTCTCTTCCAGAATATGCCGCCCAAGCTACTGTTCCTCTTACTCCTGCTAAGTCACCTCCAGCATATATTTTAGATTTTGAAGTTTCATAATTTTCGTTGACTTCTATATTTCCCCATTTTGTTAAATTTAAGTTTAAATCTTTTACAAATGGTGCTGGATTTGCTCCTAAAGCCATAACAACATAATCTGCATCTATAATATAATTACTTCCTTCTATATTTACAGGCGAAAGCCTTGTGTCACCCTCTTTTTGTACTAGCTCTGTTTTTATCAACTCTAATTTTTCTACTTTTTCTTCTCCCAAGACTTTTACTATATTATTTTGGAATAAAAATTCTACTCCTTCTTTCATTGCTTCTTCTACTTCTTTATCTTCTGCTGGCATTTGTCCTCTCGCTCTTCTATATACCACTTTTACTTCTTTAGCTCCAAGTCTTTTTATAGTTCTTGCGCAATCCATTGCTACATTTCCTCCGCCAGCAACTGCAACAATTTTTCCTTCATAATTTGGATGCATATTATATTCTAATAACTCATTTCCTCCATATACACCATCTAAATCTTCTCCTTCTATTCCCATTTTAGAAGAACAATTTGCTCCAAATGCTAAAAATACAGCATCATATTCTTTTTCTAAATTATCCAGATCTATATTTTTTCCTATTTCTTTACCATATTCTACTTTTACACCTAAATCTAAGATATTATCTACTGTTTGCTTTACAATTTTTTTATCAAGTCTAAAATCAGGTATTCCATGTACTAATAGTCCACCTAAGTAATTATATTTTTCAAATATGGTAACTTCTACTCCTTCTTTTGCTAAGAAGGCTGCTGCTGTGAGTCCTGCTGGCCCACCACCTATTACGGCTACTTTTTTATCTCCTAAAACTTTCTTATTTTCTTCTATTTCTTTTTTCCAAACTTTTAATAAACTATTTCCTTCTTCCATGGCTTTATCAAAAGCAAAAGCTTCTAAATCACCAATTGATACAGGTTCACCTTTAATTCCTCTTACACACGAACCTTGACATTGTTTTTGATGAGGACAAATTCTTCCACAAACTCCTTGAAGTACTGTTGTCTTACACAATATTTCATAAGCCTTGCTATAATTTCTCTCTTTAATCTCTTTTATAAAATCTGGTATCTCATTATGAAGTGGACACCCTTTATTTGAGCAAGGTTTTACTTTACAATTTAAACAATATTCTGCTTTTTCTTTTATTCCTTCCATTTTCTTCTCCCTATAAACATTTTGCTATATTTTATTACATATATAGATTTACGTCAATTACTAAACTACTTGTTCAATTCTTGCATTACTAGCATTAAATCATTTACAAAATCTATTTTCTTAGTTTCATCTCTCAAAAGTGCTGCTGGATGCCATGTTGGCATATATTTTATACCTTTTTTCTCCATCCATTTTCCTCTGGAAGCTGTTATTCCATATTGTTTCCCTAATATATGTTTTAGTGCAACGCTTCCGAAGTAAAACAATTATTTCTGGTTTTACTAATATAACTTGGTTTCTTAAATAATCCATACATGCATCACATTCATCTTCTTCTGGATTACGGTTTCCTGGTGGTCTACATTTTACAATATTTGCAATATAGACTTCTTCTCTTTTCAATCCTATTGCTTGGAATGCTAAATTCATAAGTTTTCCTGCTCTACCTACAAAAGGTTCTCCGAAGTCTATCCTCGTCTGCTCCAGGTCCTTCTCCTATAAACATTAATCTAGCATTTTTATTTCCAGTTCCAAATACTATATTTGTTCGTCCATTACATAATTTACATTTATTACATCCTTTAATTGACGCTTCTAAATCTTCCCAATTGTCGTACATTTTCTTCTCCTTTTTATATATCATTTACACATTTCTCTAATAGTGTTATTTTCTCTTTTGAATTTGTATCTATTTTTGCTTTTGTTCCAATTGGTATTACTATTTTTTGTTCAATATGTCCAAAATTATCTGATTTTATAATAGGAAAATTATATTTATCTCCAATTACATCTAAAATTATTTTTTCTAGCGAAATATTACTTTCATGATTATAACTTCCTATCCATAACCCTTTTATTTTATCAAACACACCATTTTGCTTCATGAAATATAAATAATTGCTTGCCATAGCTGGTCCTGTCTCAAATCCTAATTCTTCTAAAAATAATATTTTGTCTGCAAAATCTATTTTATATTTTCCTTCTACTAATCCCCTTGTTAAACTAAGATTTCCACCAATTAGTTCTCCTTCGGCAAGTCCATTTTTTATTACTTTATAATCTTCTGGTTTTCCTAAATTTAAATCACAATCAACAAAACGTTTTATTGCTTCATTATAGCTAAAATCTGTCTCATCTGTAGCTATTGTTTTAAAGTTTGTCCCACTAAATGTAACAAGTCCAGTTTTAGCAGTTATAATATTTGTAAGTGATGTTATATCACTATAACCACAAATAATCTTTGGATTCTTCTTTATTATATCATAATCTAGGTATTCAAAAGTGGAATTTGAATTTTCCCCACCTTTAGCGCCCCATATCATTTTTATTTCTTTATTAGAAAACATATAGTTAATATCTTCTGCTTTTTCTTTTGCTGTACTACTATAACCACATGTATTAGAAAAAAGATTTTTTGAAAACTCTACTTTAAAACCATCTTTTTCTACTTTTTCTTTTGCCCTCATTATTTCTTCTATATTATTATCTATTATAGGATTCGAAGGTGCTACAACTCCAATTGTATCACCTTTTTTTAATCTATTTGGAATTATCATATTTAACTATTCTCCTTTAATTCTATTAAAGCTGTATTTAATCCGTAATTTTCTTTTTCAAACCTATATGAGTGTAAAATTTCAGGATTGCACATTGTACAGATTTTACTATCAATTATATTTTCTTTTTTTACCCCTTTTCTTTCTAAGATTATTTTATTTATTAAAACAGTATCAATAATCCATTTTTTATTAGGTATTTTTTCTTCTATAATCTCTTTTAAATTTTCTTCCCCCAAATCTTGAAATTCTTTTTGGAACTGACTTTTAACATTTTCCTCTACTTCAAAATGGCATTTTCTAATTGATGGACAAATGCAAACAATTATATCTTCTGGTCTGCTATTAAATTCATTTACCATTTTTTCTACTGTTTTTATAGATATTCTTTGAAGAGTTCCTTTCCAACCAGAATGTACATTTGCAATTACTCTTTTTACTGGATCAAAGAATAAAAGTGAAATACAGTCAGCGCTAGTGCTACTTAATATTAAATTAGGTTTGTTTGTAATTAGTCCATCTATGGCCTTATATTCTTCCAAATTAATATCTGCTTCTTCTTTATTAATCTTATTTTTTACAACTTTAACATTATTAGTATGTTCTTGTAAAGGTTTTACTATATTTTTATAATCTTCACCTAAAGTTTTGCACATTTTCTTATATGAATTAATTGCAAATTCTTTTTCCTCTTCTGTAATAGGTTTTCCATTACTTCTATTAGTCATAAAATTTAATTCTCTTCCTAGGCTATAGCAATGAACAACTTCTTTATATTCTAATAATCTTCTAAACTGTAAATATTCTATCCCATCTTTTTTTATATGAATTACATTCTCATTAGATAAATCCATTTTCCCTCCTTTGAGACATTGGGTGGACGGGCCTTTTTTGTCTCAGTTTTTTATTATTTTGCAAAATGAGACATTTTATGCCCGTCCCCATTTGTCTCATTTTTCATTTTCATTAGAATTTCATCTTTTGATTTTTTGTCTATATAATTATATTTGTTATTATTTAAACGTGGATTAAATCCACATATTGTTTTATACTCACAATATTCGCAAGGTGTTTTTCCTTGCCTTTTATATGGTTTTAAGTCTATTTTTCCACTTAATATTTCTTTTGAAATATCTCTTATTGTTTTATAGATATAGTCTTGTAAAACTTTAAAATCCTCTTGTTTTACACCATTTGTCCACTTTTGGTTTACACTTCCTTTTGCTGTTATTGCTGCTGGGACTAATTTTGAGCTCCCTTGTTCTAAAGTATTATCATTCATTTTTATTATTTTTACATCTGCAACAATTAAGCCTTTCATTCTAAAGTTCTTTCTGATTAATTCTTCTATTTCATCTTCATCTATTCTTTTATCTGCCTTTACCATTTGTTCTAATAATGAAAAATAAAATATTCCTGCTGGCATTATATCTTCTTCTCTGCATATTGCATCTGTATATGTTAATAGCTGTATTTGAAGTCCTGCATATACTTCATTTAAATCAATATTTTTGGCAGATGATTTATAATCTATTATTCTTAAGTATTTTCCATCTTCATTGTTTGCTGTATCTATTCTATCTATCTTTCCTGTTATTTCTATTTTCTTTCCATTTTCTAGTTCTAAGATGATTGGTTTGTATTTACCTTTTTCACTAAATTCTACTTCTGTTCCTTCTACAGAAAAATCACTATATATAATTGTTTGTATTATATATTTTAATGCTTTTGCAACTATCTTTTTTAATCTTCTAACTAGAACTTTATATTTGGTTGTTGCTGTGAATATAAAATTTTTATTTAAACTTAGACTTTCTTCTATTATTTTAGATACAATCTCTAGAATTTGCTCCTCTTCTATTTCTGCTAAATTTATATTTTCTTGTTTTACATATTCAAAGAAGTTATCAATTGTTTCGTGCATAAATGAACCTGTATTGAAGCTTTGGATTTTTAATTCTTCTTTTTCTTTTAGTTTTAATCCATATTGTAAGTAATATGAAAAAGGACAACTTCTATATTTTTCTAGTCTTGATATACTTGTTTTTAATGTATTTCCATATAATTTATCAATATTTTCTTGTTTAATATCTTCTGGTAGGTTTGTATATCTCAATCCTTCTAAATCTTCTTGTAATTTTTTATTCCAATCTCCTTGTGATTTATAATAATTATATATTTGATACCATACTTCGTCTATTTCTTCTTTATTTTTTATTTTTGCAATGTTTTCTATTAATTCTTCATAAGTAACTTTTTTATTTACAAGCTCATATTTTTTTGTTATTACATCACTTTCTTCTTCTAATTTTGGATACATTCTTTTAATTTGTGTAATTAAAACTGAAGGTCTTAACGATTTTCCATCTTTATCTGATGAGCTATATGATAAATATAGTTTTTCTTCTGCTGTTGTAAAAGCTTTATAAATATTAAATTTATCCTCATATAACTGGTCAATTGTTCCATTTGCAAGTTCTATTCCATCTTGTTTTAATATTTCTCTATCACTATCATCTAAAAAACCTTCATCTTTGTTTACGCTTGGAAAACTTCCATCATTTAATCCTAGGATAAATACCACTTTTACCTTGTGGCTTCTTGACCTATCAACATCACCCAAAATAACTTGATCAGCTGTTCCTGGTATTTTTCCAAGTCCACTATTTTTTAAGCCTATCTTTAATATTTTCTGATATTTATCAACAGTCATTTTATCTTCGTCAAATATTAAAACAATCTCATCAAATATATCTAGTATTATCTGATAACTTTCTTTATATTCATTTGCTAAATCTACTAAATTATTTTCTTCTAATTCCTTTATTTTATTCTCAACTTTTTCTTCTATATTTTGAGAAATTAAAAAGTTGTACAATAAATTAGTAATATTTTTGGCTGTCCTTTCTTTTCTTATATCATCTTGTAATTTAAGCAAAGGATTTATTATCTCTTTTCTTATTTCATTTAATCTTTGAACTTCGTTTTTCTTGTTTTCGTTATCTAGCTCATATGTAAAATCTTTTTTCCATTTATTTAATTTAATCCCCCATTTATTACAATAATTTTCTAACTTAAAAATCTCTTCTTTTTCATAATCAAAAAAGCCTAGTTTTATATAACTAAATATAGATTCAGAAGAAAAGTTTTTGGTTAAAATCTCTAATATACTAAGCACATATTGGACTATTATATTTTGGTTTAAATCTCTTTTTTCATCTATGAAAACAGGTATATCATATTCTCTAAAGATAGCTCTAACTAAAGATGAATAACCTTCTATATTTTTAGTAATTATTGATATATCATTATAACGCATATTTTCTTCTCTTACTAACTTTTGAATTTTCTTAGCCACTTCTTCTACTTCTGAATATTCATTTTTAGCAAGAAAAATGGACAAATTTTCCACATCTTTTCCATATTTTGTGGATTTTGTATTATATAAATTATTACTTAAGAATTTTAATTCTTCTGTTTTAAAACGAGGTTCAAATGATAAATGTACAGGTTCTTCTGTTCCTATATCATTTTCTTTAGCTAAATCTAATAGTCTCTTTACAGTTAATTTATTTGGATAATAGATATCAATATCAGGATTAGTATTAAAATCCAAATCATCCACGCACATTGTTATATTTACTTCTTTAGCTAAAGCAAGCATTTCTTTAATAACTTGGTATTCTTGGTAAGTAAACCCTGCAAACTCATCTATAAATATTATACTGTCCTTTACCAAATCTACTTTACCTAAATTCGCGGCAAGTATTGTTAATAAATCTGTATCTTCTATATAACTTCCTGATATTTTCTCTTCAAAGTTTTGATAAATACAAGCCATATCTTGTAACTTATTTTTTAAATAAACATCTTCTGTTTTATCTATTTCTCCTAATAAATCATTTACACTTACACCGTGTTTCTTAAACTCTGTAATTGCTCTCATACTTAAATCAATATTTTCATCTGACTTACCTAAAAACTTTAAATTCTTTTGGTTATTACTTAATATTGAATAAATAAGCATAGCTTTTCCACATTTTGAAAGAAGTTCATCATCTCCCCCAACTTCTTGCATGACACGATAAGCCATTCTGCTTAAAGTTATTACTTCAGCATAAATAGCTGCATTACTACCTAATTTACTCATTTCATCCATAAGTTTTCTCTCTGCTGTAAAAGAAAATTGTTCTGGTGTTATTATAAAGATTTTCTTTTCATTTTCTTTTTCAATTAGTCTTGCAATCTCTGAAAAGCAATAACTACTTTTACCACTTCCAGATTTACCATAAATAAGTCTTAACCCCATCTTTACCTCCTATTTCGCGTTGGGGACGTTTCCTATGCGCAAAAAAATTCGCGTTTGGGACACATCTTCTTTTTTCTTTCTTAAGATTTTATAACAGAAAGCCAAAAATAGCAAGTTAATTTGCTTGCTATTAATAAATTATTATTTGCTATATTACATATAAAACCATCGAAATCATAATTGACAATTTACGCTATCATTATTACCATCTCTATAAAAAAGTAGACGTTTATACAGTTGCGCTAAACTTAAGCAATGCATAAATAAAGCATATATAATAAAAAGATTTAAAATAAAGATAAGTGATTTTAATTTCCACTTATCTTTTTTTAGATGTATCACCCAAATGGACAGTCCTCCAAATTGGTCATCATGCTTCTCTTCTCCAATAAAATAAATATTGTTGTGCTAATCCTGCTAAATCTCCAAACTTTTCTTTTGCTATTTTTTCTATTTGCTTTTTATTCACCTTTGTTTCATCTTTATTTTTTATGTATAAGTCGTTCATAACTCTTCTTACCCATACATCTATTGGAAATACCTCAAATCTTTTTAAATCTGAGAATAATAATATACAATCAGCTACTTTCGGTCCTACTCCTGACAATGTTAATAATTTATCTCTTACTTCCATAGTATTTGGATTATTTCTTAATTCGTCTAAGTCAACTTCTCCATTTAGTATCATTTTAGTTGTTTCATAAAGTCTTATATCTCTAAAGCCTAATCCTAATTCTCTATACTTTTGAACACTTACATCTTTTAATTCTTCTGCAGTTGGAAATGTATAATATTTTTCTCCATTATATTCTATTTCTTTTCCATAGTTTTTAGATAATCTTTCTATTATTCCTTTTATTCTTGGAATATTGTTATTTGCAGATATTATAAAAGATATAACTGTCTCCCATAGGTCTTGATTTAATATTCGTATTCCTTTGCCATATTCAACACTCTTTTTCATGTTGTCATCTATCTTACTTAAAGTTTCTTTTATTTTTTCATAATCTCTATTTAAGTCAAAATAATCTTCTACGACTTCTTTTATATCTCCATTACATATTCCTTTAAATGTTGCTTTATTTCCTTCTTTTTTTACATTTAGGACATTACCTTTAAATACTCCTGTATAGCTTCCATCTTCTTGCTCGTTCCATCTAAAGCATTGCCCACAATCAAAGATGTCTTTTAATTCAAATGAATCTAAATTTTCTATTTCGTATATTTGCTCTTTCATATTATCACCATTTTTATTTTACAACATTTACAACTTAAGGTGAACTACCCATTGTCTAAAGCCAATGGGCTTCCTGCTTCTTAGACCTCGTAACCTACTATCTCCACAGGCGTTTATTCGGGCTGTCCCTTCCCTATATTTTTTCTTATGCTATTTTTCTTAGTCCTTCTTTTAAGATATTTTTTGCAGCATTTATATCTCTATTTTGTTCTGTTTTACATTCTGGACATATCCAGTTTCTTACTGATAAATCTTTTACTTCTTTATTTTGATATCCACATACTGAACATAATTGGCTACTTGCATAAAATGTATCTACTTTTATGTATTCTCTTCCATTCCATTTTGCTTTATATTCTATTTGTCTTGTTAACTCATACCATGATGCATCTGTTATTGCTTTTGCTAATTTATGATTTTTTTCCATATTCTTTATCTGTAAATTTTCTGTTACTATCACTTGGTTTTCGCTGATAATTTTGTTAGATATTTTATGCAGACAATCTTTTCTTATGTTTTTTATTTTCTCGTAGCATATTGCTATTTCTTTTTTCTTCTTTTGATAATTTTTACTTCCTTTTTTCTTATGTGATAACTGCCTTTGTTTTTTTGCTAATTTCTTCTCATATTTTTTTATTGTCTTTGGGTTTTTATACTTTTCTCCTTCTGATGTTATTAATAAGTCTTTTATTCCTAAATCTACTCCTATCTTTTTATTTGTATGTGGTAATTCTTTATGCTCTGTTTCTACTAGTATTGATGCATAATATTTTCCACTTGGTTCTTGAGATATTGTTACTGATTTTATTTGTCCTATAAATTTTCTATGTAATTTTATTTTTACTTTTTTTAACTTTGGTAGTTTTATTCTTCCATTTTCATAATCAACTTCTATATTTCCATTTGTATAGTTTGTTGTATATGATTTATAATTATTATGCTTACTCTTAAACTTTGGATATCCTCCTCCTTCTTTAAAGAATTTTTGATATGCTGTATCCATATTATATATTGCATTTGTTAGTGTAAATTTATCTACTTCTTTTAACCATTCATATTTTTTCTTTAATTCTCTATTACAATAATTATTACAGTCTATTTTACTTACTCTTATTTTTTCTTTCTCATATTTTTCTTTTCTATATGATAATGTTTGATTATATACAAATCGTGAGCAGCCAAATGTTTTTGCTATTTGTTTTTCTTGTTCTTTATTGGGATATATTCTATATTTATATGCTTTTAACATTTT
>CALXFI010000008.1 GCA_944387535.1 uncultured Clostridia bacterium
GTCTATTTTTTAATGTTTTCCAAAAAAATATTTGAAAAATTTTTTATTTTTCTATTGACATATTACCTACTGTCTTTTATTTTAATTTTCTTTTGTTATTATAAATCTTCCTTCCAGAATTCCTTGATAATATTTGAAAGTTCGTCCGGATTATTCACATTTACTTCATGCATTGAATTTTCTATAATTTCCAATTCACTATTTTTTATATGGTCATATAGTAATCTGCTACCTTCCAGATTTGCTTTATCATTTTCTCCACATAAAACCAGTGTCCTACATTCTATTTTTTCTAAATTGCTTTTTATATCTAAACAAGCCATTGAATTTACTAAATCTATAAAAGATTTCTTCTCACACCCCATTTTAGCAAATGCCTTTTTAGGCATAACTTTAAATATTATATTTTGAAGTTTTAATAAGTTTTTAGGTATATCATAAGGTGTAGCAATTAATATAATGGAATTTATTTTTTGGGGATGTTGTTTTGCATAATCTATTGCTAATATTCCACCAAGTGAAAGCCCACACAAATTCAACTTTTCTTTTTTATTATTACAATAATTAGAAAAGGCATTATACAAATTTTCATAATTCATTTTCTTTTCTTTTACTAAACCAAACAAATTTGGGCAAGAAACTTTTATATCATTTAAATTACTTATTACCTTATCCCATGCTTTTTCATTTTGTCCTAATCCATGTATCAATATATTTTCCATACTATTTCCCCTTAATTTTAAATAAGCTTACAAACATCTATCCATTTTTCAAATTTAGATGTTTGTTCTAATTCTTCGATTGTTAATTTAACTGCACTATTTGAACTACCACAAGCAGGATAAATTATCTCAAATCTTTTTAAAGAATTATCTAAGTAAACTGTTACATCTTCTTTTATTCCAAAAGGGCAAACTCCACCCACACTATGACCTATTAACTTTTCTACATCATTAAAAGGTATCATTTTTGCTTTTTTATGGAATTCTGCTTTATATTTACTATTATCTATTTTACAATCTCCTGCAACTACAATTAGAATTGGTTTATCATCTACTAAAAATGATAATGTTTTCGCAATTTCTTCTTCTTTACATCCTACTGCCTTTGCCGCTTCTCCTACTGTTGCTGACGATACTGAAAATTCCATTACTTTATTTTCTAATCCATATTCTTTTAAATATTCTTTTGCTCTTTCAAATGACATCTTTTTTCTCTCCTTTAATTTCTTTTTCTATCTTATTCTTTTAGTCTATTACCTTTATATTCATATTCTCTACAAGAATATATATCATATGCACTACCATCTTCATATCTAAGTACATATATACTGTCTCCTTCATTTAAATTATCATATTCAGACTCTGTTATATGTACTTTTTCTCCATCTTTTACTTCTACATAATAATAAGTTTTAGTCCTTCCAGAAGAATTATAATCCACTTCTTTATATTTATCAATAATTGAATCTTTAGTTAAATACCAATTACTGTTTAATCCACTTTCATAAACATTTCTGATATTTAAAATTATAGCAATTACAATCACAAATATTATAATTATAGAAATGATGTAACCATATCCTTTAAATTCTTTTTTAATTGCATCATCTTTATTTTCTTTTGACGTTTTTTTCTTGGCTATATAAACCCATACTAATATAAGTAAAACAATTAATAACACTATCAAAGGAAAAAATATTGCTATAACTCCTGCATCTCCCATATCTTGTGATAATATTGTATCTGTCAGTTCTTTCATAATTTACTCCTTTATTTTCCCTTAAAAACTAGTATTGCTTTTGCAGTTCCAGTAACTGACATAGTTACTAATTCATAACCTTCACTTAACATCTCGTTTGATTTTTCTTCTATCTTTTTTGCCATACCCTCTGCCTTTGGAGAATATTCAATAACTTCTGTTTTATACATATTTCCACCTCCTTGCTTTAAGTTAAATCTATAACATCTTCATTTAAAATATCTACATCTACAAAATATTCTTTTTTATTATTAGGATCTATATATACTGGAAATGTTCTTATCTTTTTTTCTTCAATCAACATTTCTGGATTAAAATATATATTTTTACTTTTAAGTAAGTATTTTTTTCCATCTTCTGGATTATTCCATTCCACAATAATATTGTATGGACATCTTCCATTTACTCTAACATTTCTATTTATAATACTTTCTGAATAAGTTGCATACACAAGTTCACCATTTTCTCTTAAGTTTTTTTCTTTCTTTTTCTTGTGTGACAAAACAGCTAAACCTATCACACCTATTAAAAGAAATATACTTCCTATTCCAGGTAAAATTAGAAATAACAAATCTAATGATTTTGACCCTATTTTATTTACATCATCTTTATCATAATAAATCTCAATTTCATCTCCTACATGGAAACTAGAAGAATATCCACTAAAGCTAGATTCATGCTCTTCACCATCTACATTATAAGATACGGTTGTTCCACTGCCTATATCTGTAATTACTCCTACTACATCTACCTTATTTTTATAATTACATACACTAAAAAATACAATCAAACCTATTATAACGATTATTGCTCCCATAGTAGTAAATGTCCCCCAAAGAAACTTTAAAGCCCTATCACTTTTCATCTTGTTTTGCCTTCCTTTCCTATTTTATAAACTTATATTTTTAATAATTTTTTCTATAACTTCATTTTCTAGTTTAAAATCTGTATTTGTAAAACCAATTTCTTTATATACTCCTTCTTTTCTGTGGAAATCTGTCCCAACTGTTACAAACAAATCATTTTCTTTTGCAAACTTATTCCACTTGTCTGTTTCATCAATTATTTTTCCATTTGTATCTACAAACAAATAATTTGCTTCTATTCCATCTGGTTTCATTTCTCTTACTAATTTTAATATATCTTCATCTGTAAAATTGTCTTGATAAACATATGCTACAGGATGAGCAAGTACTACTTTTCCTCCTGCTTTTCTAATAACTCCAGCTACTTCCTTTGGCGTAGGCGTTCTTTTTTCTACATATGCTATGCAGTCTTCATTCATAATAGCCTCTATAAATTCACCTTTATTGGGAATATGTCCAAAATCTAACATTAACTTTTCATTATTTTTTTCATTTTTCACAATATCCAATGCAATATGAGCTTTAGTTACTGAATCTATTTCATCTAATTTTTCTACATTTACTAAATACCCTAATTCATTTAACTTTTTGGCTACATTGTGTAAATATTCATGTCTTGAATTTTTAATGTGAACTACCCATTGTCTAAAGCCAATGGGCTTCCTGCTTCATAGACCTCGTAACCTACTATCTCCACAGGCGTTAATTCGGGCAGTCCCTGCCCTATATTTTTTCTCTATGCTATTTTTCTTAATCCTTCCATTAGGATATTTGTCGCAGCATTTATATCCCTGTCATGTTTTGTTTTGCATTTAGGACATGTCCATTCTCTGACTGACAAATCTTTTGTTTCTACATTCTGATATCCACAAACAGAACATAACTGGCTACTAGCATAGAATGTATCTATTTTGATATACTCCCTTCCATTCCATTTAGCCTTATATTCTAATTGCCTTGTAAGCTCATACCATGATGCATCTATTATTGATTTTGCTAGATGATGATTTTTTACCATATTCTTTATCTGTAAATTTTCTGTAACTATCACTTGGTTTTCGCTGATAATCTTATTAGAAACTTTGTGCAGATAATCTTTTCTAATGTTACTTATTTTCTCATGGCATATTGCTATTTCTTTTTTCTTCTTTTGGTAATTTTTACTATCTTTTTCCTTATGTGCTAACTGTCTTTGTTTCCTTGCAAGTTTCTTCTCGTATTTCTTTATTGTCTTTGGATTTTCATACTTTTTTCCTTCTGATGTAATACATAAATCCTTTATTCCTAAATCTAGTCCTATATTTTGTTTTGTATGTGGTATTTCTTCATGCTCTGTTTCTACTAGTATTGACACATAGTATTTCCCACTTGGAACTTGCGATACTGTTGCTGATTTTATCTGTCCATTAAATTTTCTGTGTAATTTTGATTTTACTTTCTTTAATTTTGGTAGTTTTATTTTTCCACCCTCATAATCTACTGATATATTTCCATTTGTATAATTGGTAGTATATGATTTATGGTTATCATGCTTACTTTTAAATTTTGGATACCCTGCATTTTCTTTAAAAAATTTCTGATAAGCAGTATCCATATTATATATTGCATTAGTCAGAGCAAACTTATCCACATCCTTTAGCCATTCGTATTCTTTCTTTAATTTTCTGTTACAATAATTGTTACAGTCTATTTTACTGACAGATTTTTTCTCTTTCTCATAACTTTCTTTTCGATATGATAATGTTTGATTATAAACAAAACGTGAGCAGCCGAATGTTTTGGCTATCTGTTCTTTCTGCTCGTTATTTGGATATATCCTATATTTATATACTTTTAACATTTCTGCTGTCACCACCTTTTTCTAACCTTGATTTTCTATATATTTTCTTAGCATTTCTTCTGAAACATTTCCTACGCTACATGCAAAATATCCATCTGTCCAAAAAGTCTGTTCTCTCCAGAATTGTTTTTGTAAATAATTTGGATATTTCTTCCAAATATGATATGTTGTATAACTTTTTATCAGATTTACAATTTTACTAACGGACATCATTGGTTCTGCTTCTATCATATAGTGTATATGGTTTTTTTCTGTTTCCATATATCTAATAATAACTTTATGTTTTTTGCATATTTCATAAGAAAACTGTTTTATATCATCCGATATTTGTTTTGATATAAAAAGCTTTTTTCTATACTTACATACAAAAATAATATGATATTGTAGTAAATATTTTTTCCTGTTTTTTATTTCCATGTATTCATACCGATAGTATAACATGGAAAATATACTTTTGGCAACCTCGACCCATCGTCTACAGTAGTGACGAATAAAAATTTTTTTATTAGAAAATCAATATTTTTATTGAATATTTTTATATACTTTTTCGCATTTCAGTATTTTCAATACTTTCAAGGCTTTCTCTTTTTATTAAAAAGGCCGCAAAATCCCTATATCACTATATTTTTAAAATTTGACTTTTTCAACGTTCTTTTGTATCATTAATATATCATTAATGATTTGTCGAAGCGTATTTGGATTTTGATTTGAATTAGTTCTATGTCTATATCTTTTTCTGTTAGGTGTGCGTAGAATTTTCGTCGAAATACTTTTACGCTTCCATATTTTTTATTAAACTCTCCACATATATCTGAATGTTCTATTATCTGCAATATCAAGTGCGTTATTTGTATTATTGTATATATTACTTTTATTGCTTTTATATCTTTTGAATATACATGTTCCAAATCTATCCCACTTGTTATTTTCTGCTCTCTAAATCCTTGATTTTCTATGTAATCTCTTATATTATTTTGTATAAATTTTTTCTTGTTATTTCTCGATTTGTAATCCACATCCATTTACTATATTTCTCTGTTTCCTTATTTTTTGTTATTTGTCTTATTACATTTATTTTCTTCCCTTTGTAATCTATGTTATTTTCCCATAATGTTAATACTATTTTCTCATTGGTTTCCATTATTTCTCTGTTTCCTGTAGGTAGACTTACTAATGTTAGAAACTCTGTTAGTAGTGTTGGGATTTTTTTGTCTTTCAATACAAATATATATTCTATATTTTCTTCTTCACATAATTCTATTAATCCTATCGATGGATATAATGAATCCGCTATTATCCTTATTGGTAATCTAGGATAACTTTTTCTAAACTTTGGTACTAATCTTTTTGATGCGTTTAGTTCACAATCCTGTTTTATCTCTTCTTCACTTTTATTTAATATCTCTTCTTCTGTTTCATTTCCTTTATTTTTATCTTCATTTTTTATCATTTCATTCATTATTGATACTGCCATTTTATTTGCTATTAATTTTAATTCTAACATTGACAAATACCATGTCGTTTTTCCGTTCTTTCGTTTCATATAACCACTCTTCATTTATTTCATATTGTGCTTTTTGAAATCTCACTCCATCTAATACTAAATTATATCTTCCTAATATTTTTGAATCTTCATATATTTTATTTCTTATCATCTTGTAATTAATTTTGTATTGAAATTCCTCTATATCCTCTTTTTTTATTCTTGAAAATACATTTGTGTATATTTCTGCATCTGGTATCTTTTCTATTTTTTCTTTCGTTATCTTACTAATATTCTCTAAATACTTTGTTTCTTCAAATGCTGTTTCTGTAAATCTTTGCGATTTTCCTTCACTCAAAAACATTAACATTTCTGACATTATCAAATATCTCATTGAGTAATCATGTCTTTTTCTCGGTTCTTTTATTTCATCTATATACTTTAATACTTCTGGTACATAGTGAAATATTGTTTTTGTGAATACTTCGGTTGTATTTTTAGAAAATTCCCTTTTCACATATACCACCTTCTTTCGTATTTTTTCACTTATATTTTATCATTTATTTGTGCGAAAAAGTTATTTTTTTCCAAAAAAACATAGCAAATTTTTATTGATTTTACTATGTTTTTTTGGTTATTCTTTTTCATTCGTTATTACTGCATCGTCTAAAGCCAATGGGATTGCGGTTGCCTTATTTCAACAATTACTCTTCCTTTATTCATTTTTTATTCATTATATAAAAAGTTCATTACTAAATCTATAATTATTTCTTTTTCTCTAGGGTTTGACTCTGCAATTAATAAAGTTAAGGCAGCTAATGTTGCTGCAATTCTTTTATTTCCATCTGCAAATACATGGTTTTTAACAACCAAATATAATAAATTTACTCCTTTTTCCTCAGCTTTATTAAATTAAAAGTCAATTTTTACTTGGAATTTTTTTCATACTAAAAAGATAGGATTTCTCCTATCTTCTAAGCAATTTGTTTTTTCTTATAAACTTTTCTTTTAATATGTATAAGCAAGTAACTTATTACTGCTAAAACTAAAGTAATAATTATCTCTTGTCTAGGCACTGGTGATAATTCAAGCAATCTATGGAATAACAATGCTGCTACATAAAAGCCAATTGCTGTCGTTGTAAATAAAAATACATGTGTTTTATTAAATGGCATACATACTTCTTGTACTGCTAAAATACTTACAAAACCTATAAGCAAATACATCATAGTTGTTAATGTTCCTGCTTCTATTCCTATTACATGGCCAATAATTGTTAAGACAATTATATTAAACATAATTACAATTGCAAAAGGTGCCGCGTTCGTGAGAGCCGTCGATAAAAATGCTCCCGTAATTGGCTTTTGGTTCTTCTCAAATGTAATAAAGAATGATGTATAACCTTCAATTACTAAGTCTATTAATGTTATTTGAATTGGTATAAATGGAAATGCTGTATTTGTTATTATACAAAATAGTGATAATAGCACTGAATATATAGTTTTTATAAAGAATATTCTTGCTACATTTGTTATATTGTTTACAACTCTTCTTCCTTCCATTAATACATCTTTTAAAACACTAAAGTCTGAATTTAAAAGTACTATTTGAGATACTTGTTTCGCTGCATCTGACGCATCTGGAAGTGTAATACTACAATCTGATTCACGAAGAGCAATAACATCATTTACACCATCCCCTGTCATTGCAACCTTATGATTTTTAGCTTGCAGTGCTTTTACAATAATACTTTTTTGATGTGGCAATACTCTTGCAAAAATACTGTATCTGTCAACTAAATTTACTATTTCTGCATCTGTACTTATTGTTGATAAATCTATGTATGATTCGTAATCTTCTAAGCCAGCTCTTTTAGCTATATTTGATACTGTAAGTGCATTGTCTCCAGAAATGATTTTAACATCTACACCTTGTTCTTTAAAGTAACCTAACATTTCTTTTGCATTTCTTCTTAATGGATCTTCTAATATTACAGATGCAACTACATCTAATTTTGGTAATTCGTCATCTTTAACTTGCTCTTTAGAATATCCTATTGCTAATACCCTTTTTCCATCTTTTTGTAATTCAACTATTCTTTCTGGCATTTTACTATCACTTTTTTCAAATAGTCTTTCAGGAGCACCTACTATTATAGAACCTTCTTCTTTAAATGAAATGCTACTCCATTTTCTTTCAGATGAAAATGGTACATTATCTACTTTTTCATAATTTATATCACCTTTAAAATAGCTCTTCATTGCTTTAAATGTTGAATTTGTATCATCCATTCCATTTACAAAAGCTACCATCATATCACCAAAAGGTTTTGGCATAATATTTTCGGAATAAACTTTAACCTCTGAAACTTTCATCTTACCTTGTGTTATTGTTCCAGTTTTATCTAAACATATTGTGTCAATATGTGCCAAAGATTCTATACTATATAATTCTTGTACTAAAACTTCTTTTTTTGCAAGTTTAATTACACCTGACTCTAAAGCAATTGTAATTAACAATACTAATCCTTTAGGAAGCATTCCAAGAAGTGCTGCTGCAGTTGCAATAACAGATTCTGGAAGTACTGTTTCTCTTATAAAATAAGCTTGTATAAACAATATTACTCCAACTGGTATTATTACAAAACTTGTAAATTTTGTAACTTTTTTCATAGAATTAATTAATTCTGAATTATTATCTTTATGCTTTTTAGTTGCACTTATTATTTGATTTGCAAAATTATCTTCTCCAACTTTTTCAACAACTGCATAACATTTACCAGAGACCACATAACTTCCTGAAAGTAATTTGTCTTCTTGCTTTTTTTCTACTAAATCTGACTCTCCTGTAAGAAGCGCTTCATTTACTTCAATTTCTCCATCTATAACATAAGAATCAGATGGTATCTGGTCTCCTTGTTTTAATATAATAGTATCTCCTAAAACAACTTTTTCTATTTCAATTTCTTGTGCTTTTCCATCTCTTATTACTGTCGTTTTAGATGCTGTTAATATTGATAGTTTTTTTACTAAATTCTTTCCATGTATTTCTTGAATTATTCCAATTAACACATTAATTGTAATAATTAAAAAGAAAAATGTATTTGTATATGCACCAACTAACAATAATGCTATTGCAATTATTAAGTTATATAAATTAAATAGTGTAAATACATTATCTTTTACTATTTGCCAGTTTGATTTTAAATTATTATTATCACTTACATTTACTTTTCCTTGATTTATTAATTCTTCTACCTCAGCAGTAGATAAACCATTATACTTTTCTTCTTTCATTTCTCCTCCTAAAAATCCCCAAAATTTTCATGTACTTCTTTGTTATATCATAAAATTAAAAAAAAGAATAGTATTTTTTCAAAACTATTCTTTATTTTTTATTAAAATTTTCTTAATTTATTGAAAATGTGTTTTTTTATTAATCTATATTAACTAAATCATAGTTAGTTGTTCCGAAACCTAATTCTTCTGCTGCCTCTATTGTATGAGTTCCATTTCTTGAGTTTACTCTTTCTAAGAAATGTTCTTTTCCTGGATCATCTGAATTTATAACTAAATCCATACAAGCTCTATCTATTGCAATTGGATCTGTAGATGCCAATATTCCTATATCTTTCATACAAGGATCTTCAGCAACTGCACAACAATCACAATCTACAGATAGATTCTTCATGACATTTATATATACAATTTTTCCTTTAAATAAATTATGCACTGATGATGCTGCATCTGCCATTGACTCTAAGAATTTATCTTGCTCTGGTAAGTTATCCCATATTGTATATTGGTCTTTACTTTGTCCTGCTGAGTGTATCCAAGCTTTTCCTTCTGATGAAGCGCATCCTATTGATAATTGTTTTAATGCTCCTCCATATCCTCCCATAGGATGTCCTTTAAAATGTGATAATACAAGCATTGAATCATAGTTATCTATATCTTTTCCTACAAAATTTTCTTTTAGAACTTTTCCATTTGGTATCTCTAAAACTTTATCTGGTCCTTCTTCATCCATTAAGTCTACATTAAAATATTTATTCCAACCATGTTCTTCTAATAATTTTTTATGTTTTTCAGTTGTATTTCTTTTACCACTATATGCTGTGTTACATTCTACAACTGTTCCTTTAACATATTCTACCATTTGTTTTACAAATTCTGGTCTTAAATAATTTTGATTTCCCTCTTCTCCTGAATGTAATTTTACTGCTACCTTTCCTTGTAATTTTACTCCTAATTTTTCATAAAGTTTAATCATTGCTTCTGGAGTTATTTCTTTTGTAAAATAAACTTTAGCTGTTTTCATTTTAATCACCTTTCCTTCCCTTCTTCTTATATTTTAATAATTTTTTATCTAAATATTAAAATTTAAGGTTCTGGCATAAAATCCCTTCTTTTTCCTTTCACAATATCGTCATATACTTCTATTTTATAATTTAATCTATCTATTGTGTCATTTATATCTTTTTGTTTTTTTAGTAAAATATCTCTTTGTCCTTCTAGCAATTGTTTTCTCTCTTTTGCTGTTTTTGGTCCTTTTTCCATTAATTTTACATATTTGCTTAGTACTCCTATTGATAATCCTGCATTTCTCATACATTTTATAAACTCTATCCATCTACATGAATTTTCATCAAAATCTCTGATTTCACTTTTATTTCTTGGGATTTTGGGAATTAAACCTTCTTTTTCATAATATCTTATTGTATCTGGTGTTAAATCATATTTTTTACTTACTTCTGCTATCGTCATAATTATTTCCCTTCTTTCTCTTATTCTTACCATATACAACAATATTATAATTTATCATATTCTTCATCCGTTACAGGCTCTAGCCACTCATTTGATGTATCCTCTCCTGGAACTTCTACAGCTAAATGGCTAAACCAACAATTTTTAGCTCCATGCCAATGCTTTACATTTGCTGGTATAATTACTACATCTCCTGGATGTAAACTTTGTGCTGGTTTCCCGTCTTCTTGGTACCAACCTTCACCTTCTACACAAATTAACATTTGTCCTCCACCTGATTTTGCATGGTGGATATGCCAATTATTTCTACATCTTGGCTCAAATGTTACATTTGCTATAGATATTTTTGACTCATCACTTTTAGCTAATGGTTTTAGATAAGAATTTCCTATAAAATATTTACTATATGCTGTATTTGGCTCTCCCATACCAAACATTCCACCATGTCCAGATGGTTCTTCCTCTTTATAAACATCTTCTAACATATTAAATACTGCCCATGCATTTGGCCAGCCACAATAAAATGTTAAATGTGTTATCATCTCAACCATTTCTGTTTTTGTTATTCCATTTTTCTTAGCTGTTTCTAAATGACTTTTTAAAGAACTATCAAATACTCCTTTTGCCATTAAAGCTGTTACTGTAATCATTGACCTATCTCTTAAAGATAATTTATCTTCTCTTGACCAGACTTCTCCAAATAGCACATCATCATTTAATTCAGCAAATTTAGGTGCCAAATTTCCTAATCTATCACGTCCTGCTGTTTGTTTTACCATAATTAATCCCTCCTTACTTTTTACTATCTTATATATATCACTTAGAGCATACTCTAAGTCAAGTTTTTTATGAAAGTTTTTTATATTAGTCACATTAATAGTTTATATTATTCTTTCACAAAAAATTCACCTGAATTTTATTGCTTTTTTATTTATTTCCATGTTATAATCTCATAAAAAGGTTAGGAGGAACTGTATATGAAATGTCCAGTTTGTAAAGATGTAACATTATTAATGACAGAGAAAAAAGGTATAGAAGTTGATTATTGCCCAGAATGTCGTGGAATATGGCTTGATAGAGGAGAACTTGAAAAACTTATAGAAAAAGAAATAAGTTATAATGATGAGTACTATGAAAGAAAAACTTCTTTAAAAGCTGAAAACAATTATGATAATGACTATGCTCAAGAAGAAAAACATAAAGAAAATAAATACTATAATGATAAATACTATGATAAGAAAAAACATTCTCGTAAAAGAAAAAAAGAATCCTTTTTAGAAGATATATTTGATATTTTTGGGGATTAATTATTAAAAACCTTAGGTTAATTTACTTAAGGTTTTTATCTTAACTATTTTTTACTATGACTTAAAAAACAAGCTTTTTCCTTTTTTAATATTTTTCTAATACCTTTTGGCTCTCTAAAAGTAATTACCATTGGAACAATTGACTTATTATTTCTAACAGCAAAATCAACTGCTCCATTTTTAAAATGTTCATAAAATTTCTTCTACTTAATAATATTGTTTTTTTCTAACCATTTTACTGTATCTGTTATGGTTGCTTCCATACTTCTATTTTTATATCCTAATTCTTTTTTAGCTTTTTCATTTGAAAAATTAGAATTTGAAGTTAAGGTATAAAGTGAATATTTTGTATATAATGGTGGTTCTTTTCTTATTTTATAATAAAGCTCTGAGAGTGGTGCTGTAAGTTTTGCAATCCACATAGGTAATATTGTTTTTATCTTTTTTACTCTAGCCGCTTTACTAATCAAGTTTACTAATTCTTTTACATCTACATACCTATTTGATAATATATAACATTCTCCTTTTTTACCATTTTTACATGCTCTAACTACCCCATCTGCTACATCTCTTACATCAACAAAGTCATATCCTCCTTTAACAAATGCTCTTAAAGAACCATTTGCTATATCTAATATTAATTGTGTTAAGTGAGTGTTACTATAGTCGTTTGGTCCAATTATTCCTGATGGATGCACTATACAGGCATTTAAGCCATTGTTTTTTACTTCTTCTAAAACCATTTTAGCTGTTCTTGCTTTTGATTTAGCATATAAACCTATAACTTTATTTTCATCAAAATCAGTTATTTCTGTAACCTTTTCACCCTTTGGCTTTTCTGTTATTGCATGAACACTACTTACATAAACCATTTTTGCATTTTTTTCTAATACTTTGTCTACAATATTTTTAGTTCCAGTATAATTTACTTCCATAACTTTTGGATTATATTTAGATTTTATATACACAACAGCTGCACAGTGTATTACATAAAGCTCTGCTTCAACATCTACGTTAAAGATTTCTTCTAATGTTTCTTTTTTGGTTACATCTCCTCTATAAATTTTACAATTTAAACCTTCTAAGGCTTTTCCATTATCTTCTGGAAGTACTAAACATCTTATTTCTACATTTTTTTCTACTAATTTTCTTACAATATTATTTCCTAAAAAACCATTTGCACCTGTCACTATATATACTTCTTTCATGTGCACCACTTCCTTATTTAATACAATATTATTTAATAATATTATACCAAATTAGCTATTTTTTTACAATTAACTATTATCATTTAAGTTTATTTTACCTTTATAGTTGCTGTAAAATCTTTAAATTTAAAGACGTATAATTTTAAACCATAATTAACCTTCTAGTAAATTATTTAATTCTTCCCATTCTTCCATTTTCTTTTCTATATCCTTATTTATCTCTTGGATTTTGTTTTGTAATTCTGCCAACTTCACATAATCTGTAGAATTTTCTTCTTTTTTCATTTCATCTTCTATTAATTTTATTTCTTGTTCTTTTTCCTCTATTTCTTTTTCTATTTTATTCATTTTATTTTTTCTTCTATTATTTTCTTTATTTAATAAATATTGATTTTTTGAACTTTTTTCTTTAAAACCATTTACATTTTCTTTTTTGTTATTTTCATTATTATTATAACTATCTATTTTTTCTTGCTCCTTATTTTTTTCTTTCCACTCTTTAAATTCCTCATAAGTACCATCAAATAATGTTACTTTTTCTGGTTTAAATTCTAATATTTTATTTGCTATTTTATTTACAAAATATCTATCATGAGACACAAATATTAATGTGCCTTTATATTCTTTTAAAATATCTTCTAAACTTTCTTTTCCAACTATGTCCATATGGTTAGTTGGCTCATCTAATAACAATAGATTAGGCTCTTTTTTAAATATCTCACAAAGCTTTAATCGTGCTTTTTCTCCTCCTGATAACATTTTTATTTTTTTCTCTACATCTTCACCTGTAAACAAAAAACTACCTAATATTGTCCTTGCCTTGGTTGTAGTAAGTTCCGGAAATTCACTAGTGAATTCTCCATATACAGTATCTTCTATATCTTTAAATTCTAATTGTTGGTCAAAATATCCCCAATTTACATTATATCCAAATGTAAAACTTCCACCTAAAGCTTTAATTTTTCCCGCAATGGTTTTTAATAAAGTTGATTTTCCTATTCCATTTTCCCCAATAATACTTAATTTTTCTCCTCTATACAAAGAAAACGAGATTTTTTGTATAACTTTATCATAACCTATTTCTAAATCCTTAACTTCTAATACATCTTTTCCACTTTCTTTAATATTAAAATTATTATGAAATGTATTTAAGTCATACCTATTGGGTTCTTCTATTTTTACCATTTTTTCTATTTGTTTTAGCTTAGACAATGCCATTTTAGCTTTTGTTGGTTTATATCTAAATCTATTTGCAATATCTGTTAATCTTTTTATTTCTGCTTGTTGATATTCATAATCTTTTAAGTGTTTTTCATAATTTGCTCTTTTTTGAATCTCGTAGTCTTTATAATTTCCTTTATAATCTGTTATTTTTCCATATTCTATTTCATAAACTTTATTTACAATTCTATCTAAAAACATTCTATCATGTGAAACAATAACCACTGCTTTGGGATAATTCCTTAAATAGTTTTCGAGCCACTCTATTGCTGTTATGTCTAAATGGTTTGTTGGTTCATCTAAAAGTAATATCTCTGGTTTACTTAAAATTAATTTTAAAAATGCTATTTTAGTCCTTTGTCCTCCTGAAAATTCTGATATTTTCTTTTTTTCGTCCTCAAGGCTAAATCCAAAATTTCTTAAAGCTGTTTCGTATTCTTTTTTATAGGTATATCCACCTAAAAACTCATATTTTTCTAAGCTTTCTGTATAAGATTTAATTATTTTTTCGTCAGAACTTTCTTGTAATTTTTCTCCCAATTTTTCTATTTTAAACTCTAAATCGGTTATATCTTTATATACTTTTAATATTTCCTCAAGCATTGTTTTAGAATCATCTTCAAAGTCTATTTGTTTTAGATAACCAATTACAGGATTTCCTTGTTTATATATTCCAAATCTACTTGTTCCTACTCCTTCTTCTAACATCGAATTATCTACAAGTGCCTTTAATAAAGTAGTCTTTCCACTACCATTTCTTCCCACGATTGCTATTTTATCTTTTTCATTTATTTCAAAATCTATTTCTTCTAATATTGTATCTGCTCCATATGAAATAGAGCCGTTTACTATTCTATAATTCATTTTGCCTCTCCTATTTTATTTTTTATTATTATAACAGAAAAAGAGCAGAATTTCTATAAATTCTACTCTTTTAAAAATATATATATGAAATTTTTAGGTAAGCTAATTTAAATTATTTTAAGTTACCAATAGTAACGTTTTGAGCATCACCAGTTAATGTAATTTCAACTGAAGTTAAGTTATCAAGAACTTTAACTGTTGCTTTTGTTCCGTTTAGTCCGAAAGAATTAGCATATTCTCTTATTGCAATTACATCAGATTGTGATAATCCTTCACCATATTCTGCTCTTATATCTTCATCAGAATCTTTAAATGTTTCAAAGTCTATTGTTTTACCTTTTAATACTTCTGGTGCTGCTTTTACAGTATTAGCAACTACTTTTGAAACTTCTCCTTCATCAGCTGAAACTGTAACTGTTTTATCTCCAGTTAATGAAGCATCTGTAATTTCAACTTCACCATTAGTTACTTCAACTTTCATATCTGCGCTTACATTTACTTTTGGTGCTGTTACAATTACTTTACCATTTTCTGATTTAATTGTAACTGTTCCTCTTTGTTCTGATGTATTATCATCTGCACCAACAAATACTATGTTAGCATCTCCAGCTGTAGTATTTTCAAATGTTATATCATTTTCTGTTGTATTTGCATCAACATTTAAGTTTTTACCTGAATTAGCTGTTAATGTTAATTCTTCACCTGTTTTAACTTTTACATCATTAATTACAACTTCTGCTCCAGCTTCAACTTTATAGTTTTTATCTGAAGTTGCTGTAACTTCTATACCATCAGTTAAAACTATATCAGTATCTGTATCAGCCATTTTTACATTAGAAACATCAAATATTGAATTTGTTCCACCTAATGTTAAAGCTTTAAATGTTCCACTTAATATTTTTGTGAAATCATTGCTTGTAATATCTACTGTTGAATTTGCAAACAAATCATCACCAGCATTAAATGTTCTATTATCAGCTTTACCACCTAATACTATAGAAACTTCTGTTGCATCATCATTCATAGTTACTACGTCTCCAGCTTCTAATGCATCAATAACATCTCTAGCTTTTGCTAATTCAGTTATATCAGTTGTATCATATTCAGCTCCGTTCATAACTATTGTATTAGAATCTTTAAGTGCAACTTTATTTGAGTTTTCTTCCATAGCAGCTTCTACATCATCAGTTACTGTTACTTTATCAAATACTGGTAAAGTTGTAACTGGTGCACTATAGTTAGATGCTACTTCATTTTCTTCTACAACTGCAACTAGTCTAAATGCATATTGAGTTGTTGGATTTAAACCATCAATTGTTACTTCGTTATTTTTATCAATTGTTACATCTTTTACAGGTCCTAAAACATATGATGGTTGTGTTGGATCATAAGGACTATTTACATTATAAACTTCTACTTTGTATGAAACTTCTTTGTTTGGTATTTCTATAGGGTCTACAGGGAATTTAACACTTGTTGATCCTACTGTTGCAGAACCCATATCAGGAGCTTCTACTCTATAGAATTGGTCAGAAACTACTTCTTCTGAATCCATAACTGCCATTTGATCAGTCTTTGCAGTAAGTTTTACTTTTGCAATATAAATTTTATTTGCGTCTATTGTTACTTTAACTTCATTTTTATCATTGTCACATGCAATATCATTTTGAGCTAATGTTTCTTTACCTTCTCCATCTACTGTATATAGGTCGATTTCATAAGCTCCAAAATCATCTTTTCCGTTTGGATTTGTCCAAGATATTACTGCATTTCCTTCTTTATCATTTTCTAAGTTTGCTATTGTTAAGTTTTCTACTGGTTTTAATGCTGTTACTGTTACTTCTGCTGATTCTACTGCTTCAGAACTTTCTTTTGTTCCTTCAGCATCTCCTTTTGTTACTACAGAAACTTTATATGTTCCTACTCCAGCTTTTGCTATTTCATCTGTAAATGAAACATCTAAAACTGTTACATTATCTTTTTCTTCTATAGCAACACCATCTTTATATAATGTTACTACATATGTATGAGATTCAGTATCTTTTTCATCTTTAACAAGAGTAAATTTAGCTTCTGCTTTTTTTGTTAAATCTGGTGCTTCAACTTTTGATAATTTTGGTTCAGTTGTTACATCTGCAGTATCTTTAGTTATAACAGCTGATTTCATTCCTCCTACTGAACCATATTCGTTTTCAGGCATATACCATACTTTATATGCTGTATTAGTTTTTAAATCATCTGCAATTGTTGCATCTGTTAATTTATTATTGCTAACATCTAAAGATTTAGTTAATGCTTCTGCACTTGGTTCTGCTTCATCTTTACCTAATACAACATATTTTATTTTTGTTACATTACTTGTTCCCCTACTTTCTAATGAAAGTGTGGCACTTCTTGTACTTACACGATTTGTTTTTACACTTGCTGTATTTGGAGCAACTGTATTTTTAACAATCTCATATTTTGCTACTAATTTATCTCCATCATATAGACTTGCTGTAATAGTTCCATCTTTTAATCCTGATAAATCAATTCCTGTAAATGTATCATAATCCTTATGTGCTTCAATAGTTACTTCTTGTTCCTTGTCAGCTGTATCTTTATCTTGATCAGCTACAACAAGTTTTAATTTTGCATCTTTATCTAAAGTTTCTTTTAGACTTACTTGAATTGAACTTGATTTTTCGTTTACGTTATTGATATATCCACCTTCATTCAAAGTCATGCTATAGTTTGATTCTTCAACAACTTCTTCTGCTGGTGGTAAATTATCAACAACTGATTCTCCATTTAAATCTTCAACCCAGAATTTTCTGATTCTTAATGAATCATCTGGATTTATGTTTCCAGCATTTGCATCTTGAACATCTGCAGCTTCTTTTTGTACATCATTAAAGCTTGTTAAATCAAGATAATATTTATCAACTTCTAATGCATCATCTGGATTAACACTTCCGTTTCCATCAACATCTCCATATACTAAAACTGTATATTCTGTTCCGTCAGTTGTTGTAAAAGTAGATCCTGTACCAACTGATGTATCTAATGAAGATACTTTATTTCCATTAACTCTTTCTACTTTTCCTTTAAACATATCACTGTTTACAATATCATTTACAGTTAATTTAGAGCTTCTATCAGCTAATACAAAAGGTACTACTGTTTTTCCTTCTACTAATTTTCTGTATACACCTACTGGATTTGTATTTGGTTTTGCTGTTTCTGCTGCATTTACCCTGTTCATTCCTAAACCACCTGTTAATAACATTCCAGCTAATGCTATTGATGATACTATTTTAAATTTCTTATTCAACTTTTTTTCCTCCCTTATTTTGAATATTTTTAAAAATACTTATATTATTTTCTTAATTTTCTAATTGCTACAACTGCTACAACTGCAACTGCTGCAACAACTCCTGCTACTGCTATAACTGATGTTCCTGTTTGTGGTAATTTTGTTATAACATTTCCATTTTCATCAACTTTTTGTGCTTGTGTATTTGTTTTGTCTCCATTATTTTCACTAACTGTTGTATCTGCTGGTGTATCTGTATTTGGAGTTTCTACATCTCCTGGAGTTTCTGGTTGTGTTGGATTTTCTGGTTCTTCTGGTGTAGTAGGTTCTTCAGCTTTTTCAACAACTGCTACTGTTGTTGTAGTTGTGTTTAAACTTTCTGATTCATGTGTAAATAAGTTACTTGCAACAAAGTCTGCTGCATCTGTATTTGCCTTTGCAACAAATGTGAATGTTATATAAGAAGCTGTTCCTGTTGCATTTGAACCTGCAACTTTTACTACTCCTGGATTTTTAGCATTTTCTGTTAAAGTTCCAATATCAGATGAAACTGATTTATATTCAAAACTATTTGCATCATATGTTAAATCTACTCCTATTGATTGTGTTGGTTGATCTAATTTAACTGTAACTGTTACAGTATCTCCCACATTAACTTCTTGTGCACTTGCACTTATATCGGCAGCATTAACTTGGCTTGCCATTACTCCTATCATTATCACTAATGTTATTAATATTCCAAATATTTTATTTCTCATTTTCATTTTTAAAATCATTCCTTTCTTATTTTTATAATCTTATGTATCTTTATATACACTTTTCTATGCTTTTAGCATTATACTTCCCTTGCCTTACATATAAGTCTAGTTAATCCCCCAGGATTACATGTTATTAGAGTTACTTCTTTATTTCCATCTTGGTTTTGATCTAAACATTCTAAATCAGTTGGATCACAAGAATATTTATTATAAATTTCATAATCTATTCTTTCTTTTGTTTCTCTTGTAATTAAATAGAATTGATCTCCCACATTCATCTCATCTAATCTTTTCAAAATGTTGCTCCAATTATGTCCACATATACAAAAATTACCAGGTTCATTTATATTCACCTGTGGTGGATAAAATTTGGTTACACCAAGTTTTAATGAACCACTTTCTGTTTTAGATAAAACATTTTGCCTTACACCAATTTTTTCAATAACCAATTGTCCAAGTACATCATAACCACCTAATTTTTCAGGTATGTCAACATTTTCATATTTTTTTTCTTCCTCTTGTTGAGGCACTAGATTTGTTGACTCGGTATTATTTGTCACTTGTGATGAGGTTTCGACAATATTTTGCTCATCTGTTTCTTTCTTATCTGTAAATATGTACACAATCAAAAAAGCTATTAATGCTATTACAAGAATTACTCCAACTACTTTCTTTTTGTTTATCTTTTTTTTGATCATTCTCTTCCCTTGATGATATATAACTCTTTTCACATCTTCCTCCTTCACCTCCTTATTTTCTCTTAGTGTTGTAATTTTCTCACTATATTTATAGTTAAGAAATCAATAAAACAGCTTCTTTCCTGAAACATTAAGAGCTGTTTTATCTTAGTATCTCTACTTTTATTTAATCTGTTTCAGGTTATTCGTCTATTATTTTAACCTAATTCAGATTAGAAGTCAATAGTAATTTTAAAATATTTTAAAATATTTTTATAAAATGTATTTTTCATGTATTTTCATGCAATTTTTACATTTTCATAGAAAAATCCTCAAACTTTTTTAATAAAAAATTTATTTTGTCACAAAATAAAAAGGAGGAGAAAAAATGAGTAAAAAATACGAAAAAGCTTATGATAGAATTAGAGCTTTAAGAGAAGATAATGATTTAACACAAAAAGAAATTGCTACTATACTAAACATGTCACAAACCGGATATTCAAAATATGAAACAGGAGAAAATGATATTCCAACAAAAATCTTAATAAATTTAGCTTACTATTATAATACATCGACAGATTATTTACTTGGAATAACAGATATACAAAAACCTTATTCTCGATCAAAAGGATCTTATTTGCAAGAATAAATTACTCTTTTATTTTGTTTTATTTTATATTATTAAAAATCTAAAAGTATCTAATAGTACTAAAAATCAAATTTATGATTTTCCTATTAGATACTTTTATCTTTCTAATTAATATTCTTTATTTAGATCTTTTTCTTTTCTTTTTTTCAAATAATATAGCAATACTTGCAATGATTAAAACTATAGCAATTAATGTAAATAAGGAAACTAATCTATTTCTATTTTCTTTTCCTTGCTCTTCATTATTTTCTATCTTTGCTTCTTTTACTTTATTTTCATCAGTACTTGTTTTTTGTATTTCATAAATTTCATTTAATTTTTCTTGATTGCTTTCTTGTTCTTCTATATATTTTTCCTCTTCTTCACTATTTCTTTTATATACATTTATTAAATATTCTTTTTTCGTATAACCATTTCTAGCAGTTACTGTAATTCTAATTTCATTATTCCCTTCATTTAAAATATCATCTTTTTTTATTTCCACGCTAGCATTTTCATCTTCAGGTATTGCAAGCAAATTTATCTTTTCTAAGCTATTACTTACTTCTGCGTTATAATTAGTAATAGTTGTGTCAAAAGCTGGGTAAAGAAGTGTATTTTCAATTGCCAAAGTTTCTAAATTAGTATTTGCCGCTTCTATATCATTAGTTTTAGTAATATTAATTATATATGTGCTACTACTTGTCTTATCAGGAGATGTTACTTGTATTTTTATTAAATTTAAACCATCTTTCAAGTTTTTATTTCCTGTAACTTGAACTTCTGCGTCTTTATTTTTACTCGTTGCTAAAACTTCTATATCTTTTACATCACTTTTTACAGTTAAATAATAATCATAAATATTTTCGTTAAAATCTGGTACCATTCCTTCTATACTAAGTCTTAAGTTTTGTAATTTAGAATTACTCAAATTATCATCTTGCCCTACCTCTTCTCTTGCTTGTTTTTCTAAATTTGTTTCTTCTTTTCCAACTTGAACTTGTTTTTCTTTAAATTCCGTTTTTACATCTTGACTTTTTTCAGTATAAAAATTTCCATCCATACTAAATGTTGCAAGTCCATTTTCTTTTGCCTTAAACTTAAACTTTACTAATTCTCCATTTTTTGCTCCATTTCCTCCTTGTTCATCATACCAAACAAATATAATTCTATTACCATCTACATTTATATTTTCTGGTCCTTCTACATATTGGAATTTTTCCTCATCAAAATAAAGATATAAAGTATATGCAGCAGTTTCAAAATTTTCTATATTAATACTAATTTCTATTTCTTCACCTACATCAATAACATCTTTATTGCTTTCTATATAGACTATACCTGTAGTATTTGCATAAGTTTTATAAGATGATATTATATATATGAAGGAAAGTATAAAAATTACCAAAAACTTATTTTTATTACTAACTTTTTTAATCTCTAAATTTATATTTTTTAAACTCATAATATTCTCCTTTTATTGTTCTATTTTTTGAAGTCCTAATATATGTCTTTGTATTAATAATAAGTCAACAGAACTTGGCTTTGAAGATGTTTTCCTTACATTGCTTGCTTTCATAAATATATCATCCAATTTTTGCAACTCTAATATATGACGTTGTAAAACTAATAAATCTACACTATTTATTTTCCCATCTCCATTAGAGTCACCATATATTATAATTGTATATCTTCTTAAAATATTTCCATTTTCCTTTACTAATATTTTGCTTCCTGTACCTACAATATCGTTATCAGACAAAGTTTCACCCTTATAATTTATGAATTCTAATTCTAAATCCGTTGTAATTAAATCTTTTAAATCAGATACTTTGTTTTTATCATAATCTATTCCTGATATTTCTAAACTATCCACATTTAAAGAACTATCAAAATGAATTTCTGAATCTTCCATCTTTCTTACTACTGTTACACTGCATTCTTTTTTTATCTCTTCATTTTCTTCTGATTTAACTGTAATAATAGCTGTTCCTTCAGTCTTTGCTTCTAAATTTCCGTGCTCATCTACTGTTACAATATCAGGACTATTACTTTCAAAAAATATTCCCTTCTTATTTGCATCATCTGGTTCTACATAAGCATTTATCTTAAAAGTATCCCCTACCTGCATATAAACATCATTATTATCTATTGAAATATTAGTAACTTTACTATAAACCTCTATTTCTATGCTATCTTGAACATTATTTTCTTCTGCTTTTGCATTGATTGTCGCTTTTCCACTTGTTATTCCTCTTAAATTTCCTTCATCATCTACTGTTACAACATTTGGATTACTAGATGAATATATTACTTTATGTTCTTTAGCTTCTTCTGGTGTTATCCTAACTTCTAGTTTTTTAGTTTCCCCTTTATTTATTACATTATTATCAATTGTAAGCTCTATTTTTTCTATTTCTACAGGTGGCACCTCTGTTACATAATTTTGTGAAATATAACCAATAATTCCGTTTTGAAGTTTTACCATATCCCATCTATCACCTGTTCCAATACCTTTTTTTATTCTTGTCATTTGATTTCCATTTTGCACCATTGTTATTACTTCATAAGAAGTCCCTGGTCCTGTTCTTACATTTACATTTGTAGCATTGCAATAAACTTTAGTATTATCATCTGTAAAATTACTTGGTTCAATGCTTGGGCTTTGTGTTGGAATATCAGGCATATTATTATATATTGGAATAATAAAATTCATTGGAATATCTAATAAATTACTATTTTTATATCCTGTATATATAGATTTAGATTCACTGAACGGCGCTAAGACATTTGTCATGTACTGATGCCAAAATAGACTATCTCCTGTCACATCGAATTTTTGTAAATATACTGTATCTTGTCCTTGATTTATATAACTATCTCCTATAAAAATTGCTCCACCCGTTATTGCTCTTTCTTTTGTATTCCATGGTATTAAGAATTTAGTTTTTGTAGCTTCGCTTGCACCTTTTCCATCTTTTGCATACTGAAGTCCATTTTTTATTGCTCCCATGGCTTCTTGCGAACTTGTTGCTCCTATATTATAGAAATTATATAAACCTTTAAAACCTTCTACTGTTCCACTAATTGAGCTATGTGATAAAAAAGGTCCTACTTCTTGTTTTATCCTTGATGCTAGATGATATGGACTAACTTTTGAAGTTCCACCTCCCCTTAATATTAAATCTGAATATTTCTCGCTCATATTAATAGTTTGGCCATTACTTGTTAAATAAGAAACTTTTGTATTATAAAATTCTGTACCATAAAGTATCTTTTCTACTCCATCTAAATTATTTGTATGTTCACTAAAAGATAATGCTTCAAATTGAAATATTCTAACTTCATTTAAAAAATTCCTTGGATCCATGCAAAACTCTACCGCTTGTCTTGAACTATCTACCCAACCTGCGTCTACTTCAACATTATATTCTCCTGGTTTTGTATTTTTCCACCTATCTGAATAATTCTTTGGGACTAAATTTTTACCAAATTGATTTTCATTGTCAATTACATATTTCCAATCTAAATTTGTATAAAGAGCTGTAAATTTCCAATTCGGATGCTTTTTTGAAAGTTCTTCTAAATACGCTTTATAACTATCTGGAAAATCTTCTATTCCATTAGAAGTTGAACTTCCTAAACTATTTGTTAATAATATAATTGCACAAATAAAGAAAAGTATTATTACAAGTATTATATATGTTTTTTTACTTTTTAATATGTTCATTTATTCTTTCTCCTTTGCTTTTACTATAATTCTTTCTTTTGAGTCATTTGTACAAGTAATTAACGTTACTTCCTTTTTATTATTAGTTTCTTGTGATAAACAACTTACATCTTCTGGTAAGACCTTATATATGTTATAAATTTCATATTCTACTTTTCCTACATTATTATCTACAACCCAAATGTTATCTCCTATACTCAAATCTTTTAAATCATGAAACATATTCTTATTTTTAAAATTATGTCCTGCTATACAAAAGTTTCCGGCAGTATTTGGCTTTGCTCCCCAAAATCTCACAACTGAAATTTTTAATGCTTCATTTGAATATGTTTTTAATACATAAGTTTCTAAATTTATTTTAGGTATTTCTAGTTTTGCTATAACATCATATCCTTTATATTCTAAATCCACTTCTTCTTTTGGATATTCTTTTTGTATCTCTTCTTTTTCTATTTCATAACTATTACTTACATTTGTACTAACATTTTGTATTCTATAATTTTCCTCTTTTAAATTATTTTCTTTATATTCTTCTACTCCAAGCCAAGTTAAAATACTAAAAATAATTGTAACTAAAAAGATATTAACAACTCTTTTTTTATTTTTTGTTTTCATTTGCTTTTCCTTCCCAATTAGAGATACTTACTTTTATATGTAAGCAAATGAGAAAAATCTCATTTACTTTTTTGTTATTTTACATTTTTCTTTTTGTTATAATAAATAATTGTTCCAGTTAATATAATTAATATAGTAGAAATTGGAAGATAGATATTTATACCTGTCTTTGGAAGTTTAGTAGGCATTGTATTTCCAGTTGTATTTTCTGTTACATTTTCTTCTACTTCTACTGGTGGTGTTATTTCTTCTTCTGGAGTATTTTCTGTTGTTCCACCTGTTGTTGGAGGTAGTGTTTCCACCTGTTCTGCTACTGTAAAGTCAAATGTTTTTTCAGCTATTACTGCATCTGAATTTTCTCTATCTATTAATTTTAATGTAATTTGGTAATCCCCTGCTTCACTAAATATTCCTCTAACGTTTAAAACTTGTGATACATCTTTTCCTCCAATTGCATATCCTTGTTCTTCTCCCCAACCACTTTCAATTATGTCATGGTCTAATTGAGCCTCATCTGTTCCTATTAACTGTACATCTCCTGCTCCTGTACTTTCAGCTATAAGTCTTGCTTTGTTATAATATTTTCCCATAGGTGAAGAATAAGATAATTTCATTTCATTTTCTTCCCCTTTTATTAGTGTTCCGTTTACTGATTCTAAGTTTAATGTATAATCTATATATTGTGGCTCAACTGTTACGTTTTTAGTGATTGGTGTTGTTATATCATCATAATTTACAGAAGCATCTGAGTTTGCTAGTCCTTCTGCTGTTATATTAAATTCAGTTGGATTTGATGTTGTTAAATTTTCCTTTGCTCTAAACGTTACACTCATATTTGTACGTGGATTTGTTCCTCCAGTACTGTCATAGAAAACTACTCTTACTTTAGTTCCTGTATCGTTTGGTGTTCCACCTTCGCTTGATACATATTCAAATATGCTATTATCATAAGCAACATCAAATGTATATGAACCTAAAGCCTCTCCAAATTCTATATTTACTCTTACTTCTTCACCTGGTCTTACTAAGTCCTTAGAAGTTTCGACATTTACTGAATTTAATTGGTCTGCATATACATTTCCTGTAAAAACAGCTACACTTATTATCATTAAAATTGCAATTAAACTAACTATTTTTTTCATTTAAAAATTCCTCCTTTTTTATTTATATATTTTTATTATGTCGATTTTTGTTATTTTTTATTTAGTAATTTTTAGAAGGATTTTTTAAATATTAATTTTAAAGCAAAAAAAAAGTAATAGAAATTTTTTCTATTACTAATTTTTTATTTTATTTTATAAAATCTAAAATTTTTGGAATAAATATAATTAAACCTACAATTATACTTCCAATCGCTAAAACTAAAACTGCTCCCGCTGCTATGTCTTTTGCAATTTTTGCTTTTTCATTTTTCTCCATAGTTATCATATCAACTACTGTTTCTATAACTGTATTAAACAATTCAGCTGATATTACTAAAGAAAACATTATTACTAAAATTATCCAATCTAATGAACTTACCTTTAACACTATCCCTGCAATTATTACAAGTATCATTACTAATATATGTATTTTCATATTTTGTTCTGTTTTAAATGATGTAACTATTCCAGCAAAAGCATATTTAAAACTATTTATTAATTTTTTCGTTTTTGTTTTCATTAACATCTTCTCTTTCTATTATATATTTTTTTGCAAAAGTTGTATAAATTATTAAGTAGCATACTGATATCATAAATCCTGCTATTACATCACTTGTATAATGTACTCCTAAATATATTCTACTTATTCCAATCAATATTATTAAAATACTTAGGAACGTCGTTAATATTACTTTTAGTTTTTTATTTTTTAAATATTTAATACTCAAATAAATCAAAAATCCATAAAATGCCATTGATATCATCGAATGTCCAGATGGGAAACTATATCCTGTTTCGAGAATTAACCTAAATTCATCTGGTCTTGGTCTTTGTATTATATTTTTTAAAAGTAGATTTAATACTGTTGCAATTATTAAATTAAGTAAAATGCAAAAACTTATTTTTTTATTTTTTATTAATAAAAACAATATTATTGTTAATGTGCAAATTACTATTACTCCACCTAAGTTCGTTATTACAATTGCAATCGGTGTTACAGATGGATTTATTATACTAGAAATTAGACCATATCCTATTATATCTAATTTCATTATTTCTTTTTCAAATACATCTTCTACAATTGCAAGTATCATTATTAATAAAATAAATAATATTATCCACTTTAAGTTTTTTACTCCTAAATTTTTTACTTTCGTTATCTTCTCTTTCATTTTATTTCTCTTTTCTAAAAAGTATAGGTATATTTTAGCATTTATTATAGAAAATGGCAAATGTTTTCTGTCCTTTATCTTTACACTTTTGTCTTAATATTTTTCTTTTTCGTTTATTTTATTATTTATACCATAAAAAACATTTTTTGCAAGCATTTTTAGATAAATTTTTTATTTCTATAAAATTCATGTTTGAAATAAGGCAACCACAATCCCACTGGCTTTAGACAATGGGTAGTTCACCTAATTTTAACAATTTTAATAACAAAAAAGATATCACCAATTTGTGATATCTTATTATATTACTATTATGCTACTTCATATCCTGCATCTTCTACTGCTTTCTTTAAAACATTATCATCTACATCTTCTTTTAAAGTAACCTCTGCTGTTTTGTTTTCTAAGCTTACTTTTACAGATTTTACTCCTTTTACTTCTTTTAAAGCTGTTTCTACCTTTTTAACACAGTGCATACAGCTCATCCCTTCAATATTTAATGTTTTTACAATTTTATTTCCTCCAAACATTCTTATTCCTCCTTTATATTTTTTAATTTATTTGGAAGTGAGACAAAAAGCCCCATCCACAATGTATCATCTTAACCTTAAAGCATTTAGTATTACTGTTAAACTACTTAGTGTCATGGCTATTCCTGCTATCATAGGATTTATTGATATTCCTATTGGTTTTAATATTCCTATTGCAATTGGTATCATTAAACTGTTATAGAAAAATGCCCAGAATAGGTTTTGTTTTATATTTCTTATTGTCTTTTTACTAATTAATATTAAATCTAATATTTTGCTTAAGTCATTTTTCATTAAGATAACATCTGATGAGTCCATTGCAATATCTGTTCCAGAATTTACACTAACACCTATATCTGCGCTTGTTAATGCTGGACTATCATTTATTCCATCTCCACACATTAAAACTTTCTTTCCTTGTTTTTTTAACTCTTTTATTGTATTTGTTTTCTCTTCTGGCACTACATCTGCTATTACTTTTGTTATTCCTATTTCTTTTGCTATTAATTTTGCAGTTTCTTCATTATCTCCTGTTAGCATTATTGTTTCTATATTATTTTCATTTAATTTCTTTATTACGTCTTTTACATTTTCTCTTACTAAATCATTTACTCCGATTAAAGCAATTATTTTATTTTCTTCTACTACATATATAATACTATTTCCTTTTTTAGCTAATTTACTTTCTTCTTCTTTTATTTTCTCATCATTATTTTCTATTCCAAAATGTTCTAATATTTTATAATTTCCAAGTTTATATTCTTTTCCTTCTACTTTTCCTGTTATTCCTAAACCACTTAAATTTTTAAAATCCTCTATATTGTATTTTCCTAGTTTATGTTCTTTTAAATATTCTTCAAATGCTTTTGCTATTGGATGTGTTGATTTTGCTTCTATGCTCCCTGTTATTCTTAATATTTCTTCTTCATCCAAATTACTACTATAATTTACAACTTTAGAAATTTTCAATTTTCCATAAGTTAATGTTCCTGTTTTATCAAATACTATTGTATCTATATTTCTAGCATTTTCTAATATCTCACTTTTCTTTACTAATATTCCATTCTTCGCACATTTTCCTTCACTTACTACGATTGCAAGTGGTGTTGCTAAACCTAAGCTACAAGGACATGCAACTACTAATACTGTTACAAATGTTGTTAATGCTTCACCAACACCAAAACCTAACAATAAATAAGCTATAAATGATATAATTGCAATTAATATTACTATTGGTACAAAATATCCACTTACTTTATCCGCTACTCTTGCTATGGGTGCTTTTGTATTACTTGCTTCTACTACTAATTTTACAATTTGAGATATGGTAGAGTCTCTTCCTATCTTTTCTGCTTCATACTCTAAATATCCATCATAATTAATACTTCCTGCAATTACTTTGTCACCAACTTTTTTACTTACTGGCTTACTTTCTCCTGTTAAAAATGACTCATCTAAATGTGCTTTTCCACTTATTATTTTCCCATCTACTGATATTCTATCTCCTGCATGGCTAACTACTGTATCACCTTTTTTTATTTCATCTATTGTTACTTGCTTTTCAACACCATCTATTTTTACAATAGCTTTATTGGGTGTTATTTGTACTAGTTTCTGAATTGCTTCTTTTGTTTTATCTTTGCTTATTCCGTCTAAGTATCTACCTAATTTTATAAAGAATATTACTATTGCTGATGACTCAAAATACAATTCATGTACATAAGAGTTATCTCCTCTTATTATCATTATCATACTATATGTACTATATAAGAAGCTACTTAAAACGCCTACTGCAACCAATGTATCCATGTTAGGATCTTTATGTATTAAGTTCTTAAATCCATTTTTTATAATATCAAATCCATATATTAAGAATAATATTGTAAGTACAAATAATGTTACAGCATAATTTATTGGATTTTCACTCATATTTAAAAATTCTGGATTTGGAAGTCCTATCATATGCCCCATTGATATGTACAACAAGACAACTGCAAGTACTCCAAATATTACAAATAATATTTTATCTCTCTTATGGTTATTTTCTTCTTCTTTTCCAGTATATTCTCCTAAACTTTTAAACCCTGCTTTTTTTACAAATGTATCTAACATTTTTCTATCTACTTTTGTTTCGTCATATTCTATTTGTGCAGTTGCCATAACTAGATTTACAGTAGCAGATATTATTCCATCTTGTTTATTTAAATATTTTTCTAATCCGTTAGAACATGCACTACATGTCATACCACTTATTTTTAATACAACCTTTTGCATTATTGAAACCTCCTAAATAAATTTACTACTTCATCTATTATTTCATAGTTTCCTTTTTCTAAATCATTTAAAACACAATTATACATATGATTTTCCAAAATATGATTAGCCAAACTTTTTATTGATTTATTTATAGCTGATAGCTGAATTAGTACATCATCGCAATATCTATCTTCTTCTATCATTTTTTTTACGCCTCTTACTTGTCCTTCTATTCTATTTAGTCTATTATTTATCGTTTTCTTTTCTTGTTCACTTCTTTTTGTTTGTTTTTTACAACAATTATCCTCCAACTTTCTCACCTCGAACTATATTATATACCCCACCCGGTATTTTGTAAAGAGGGGGGTATCACAAAATATATAAAAGGGAAAGGTCCATGCAACGCCCGTATTAATACGAGTAACTGTTTTTTGAACGATTCCCTTAAAGATATAACAAATAAACTTTTAGTCAAATTCCTATCAATGGAATTGATACGATAAAATTGTATAGAATCAAATTATAATTAGAATATTTCCCATATAGTATATTGATTTAATATCTAATATTATTTTAGTAGTAAACCACCAACCATTAAGCCATTTGTAATTTTAGTTCTTCTAATTCCTTTTCACTAATATGAGTATATTGTATTATTTTCTTAATTAGTAATATAATACCTCCTTTTTTACAAATTTACACTTTTTTTGAATTTTTTTAGACCGAAATTTTATAAATTAATTTTACTGAAAACTTCACCTAATTTGGCTTAGCTCTACTGATTTAAAACTTAAATTTTATTTACAACGTAGAAGTATGTTAACATATTTTTTAATATATTGCAAGCTTTTCTTAAAATTCTCTATTTTTTATTTTATTATTAGATTTATTCTAAATTTTTCTTACTTTACCTATTGAATATTTTCGTTTTTTTGTATATAATTCAAGTGTAATTGGAAATATTTTCCATATAATATATTGTTTTTAATATTTTATATTGTTTTTTAGGAGTAATTATGAAAAGATACGGTTATTTATATGAAGATACTTATAAGTTTGAAAATATTTTATCAGCTTATAACGAAGTTTGTAAAAATACTAGAAACAAAAGAAGAGTTGCTAATTTAAAAGAATATAAATCTATTTATATCACTAGAGTTCATGACATATTAGAAAGTAGAAGTTATGTAGTTGGACCTTATAATAAGTTTATTATATATGAACCAAAAAAACGAGAAATCGTAAGTCAAAATGTCCAAGACAAAATTATAAACCATTTAGTTGCAAGATTTATTCTTTATCCTGCAATACTTCCTTGTCTTTTAGATGTAAATGTAGCTAGCAGAAAAGATATGGGAACTCATAGAGGAGTAGAACTTGCATTAAAATTCCATAATAAATGTAAAATTAAATATGGTACTTACTATGTATTAAAATGTGACGTAAGTAAATTCTTCTCTAACATAGACCATGATATTCTAAAAGAAAAATTAAAGCGAAGAATAAAGGATAAAGATGCCTTAAAAATCGTTTTTGATATTATTGATAGCAATTCTCAAGGATTATATATTGGGTCTATGACAAGCCAAGTTTTAGCAATATTTTATTTAAATGATATGGATCACTTTATAAAAGAGAAACTAAAGATAAAATATTATGTTAGATATCAAGACGACTTTTTACTTTTTCATCCTTCTAAAGATTATCTAAAATATTGTTTAAAAGAGATCGAAAAGTTTTTAGAAAAAGAAAAGTTAACTTTAAATGTAAAAACAAGAATATATAAAAACACTGATAATTTTCTATTTTTAGGAAGAGATAAATATGGTAGATATGCACGTTATAGAAATGTAAAAAGGAAATTAAAAAATAAATATTATCTTTATCAAAAGGATTTAATTTCTTTAGGTAGTTTTATAAGTAGCTTAAGATGTTACCAAACTTTATGTAATAGGAATAATCTATTTAAAAAGAAAAGCGATAATTAAGTAAGCGGTCAATAAAAACACGTATTGAATATCTCCTATCTCCATTATAGAATAAAGAAAAAAATGGAGGTAGTTGATATGAAGAAATTTTCAGAAGAAGAAAAAGAAAAATACGTAAGAGGATTCAAGAACTGTACGTTGCCACTATATGATTATGCAAGAAAGATGAAAATTAATCCAGAAGATTTAAAGCAATGGCTAAAAGAAGATGATGGCTCAGCATTATTTGGAAAAATAGAAATGTCAAATATAGTAGGAACACCATCAAGTACATTAATAAAAAGAACAGCAATAAAATTTGAAAGTGAAAATATAAAAATAGAACTAAAAGAAAATTATGACAAAGCATTATTAATGAACTTGATGGAGGTACTAATAAATGTTAAATGATTTATTAAGGAGTATATCTACAATATATATAGTATATGGAGCAACAGATTTTAGAAAACAAATACATTCTTTATGTAATATCGTAATAAATGAGTTTAAAATGGATCCATATCAAAAAGTAGCATTTATATTCTGTAATAGAAAAAGAACAAGTATAAAAATACTATGTTATGATAGAAATGGATTTATATTAGCACAAAAGAAGTTATTGGATTTTAACAAAATGAAATTCAAATGGCCTAGAAATAAAGGTGAGCTAAAAAGCATAACAAAAGAACAATTAAATTGGTTATTATCAGGATTAGAGATATTTCCTAAAAAATATTTTGAAGATATAGAAATTAATAAAGATAACATGGCAATATAAAGTTTAAAAAATCTTAAAAAACAAAAATAGTTATCCACAGAATATTACAACGTCCGTAATAATAATGAAATACAATTGTTACAGACATTTTCCTTTTTTTGGTGTATAATAATACTAGAAAAATCAAAAGGAGAAAAAAGAGCAAATGTCATACGAAGAATTAATGAACGAGTATAAAGAAACTATAATAGAAAACGAGAATTTAAGATTAGAAAACAACAATTTAAAAAGATTATTATTTGGAGTTAAAAGAGAAAGTACACCAAAAAAACCACAGGAAGAAACAAGTATACGATGCTCTCTTTTTGATGATGAATTAAAAGAATTAGACGAAGAAACACAAAAACAAATAGAAGAAAATGTAGAGGAGGTAACTGTCTATAAAAAGAAGAAATCTAAAGAAAGAAAATCAGGAATTAAGAAAAGTGAATTAAAAAATATAGAAATAGAAGTAAAAGAATATGATATAAATAAAGAAGAAAGATGTCCAGTCTGCGATGGAGAATTAAAAGAAGTAAGTAAAGAAGTAGTACGCCAAGAAATAAAATATATTCCAGGAAAGTTTGTATTAACAAATTATGTTCAATACACATATAAGTGTAAGGAATGCGGAGGTAAAAATAGTGATAATGCAAGTTTCGTATTTATGAAGACAAGAGTACCAAAACCAGTAATAACACATTCATTTGCATCACCATCACTAGCAACAGAAGTAATATACCAAAAATATTATATGGGAGTACCATTATATAGACAAGAAAAAATGTGGGATGATAGAGGATTAGTATTACCAAGAAATATGATGGCGAACTGGAATATAAAAATATCAGAATACTACTTTAATAAAATATGTGAATTAATGTATAAGACAATGAAAGCAGAAAATGAAGTGCTTCATGATGATGAGACTAAAATGCAATGTAATAAAGAAGCTGGAAGAAAAGCATCAAGTAATTCATATATGTGGGTATCACGTTCAGGGGAAAAAGAGAAAAAACAAGGAATAATATTTATGTACTCACCAAGCAGAAGTGAAAAGACAGCAAAAGAATTCACACAGGGATTTAAAGGAATACTAGTAACAGATGGATATTCTTCATATAATAACCTAGAAGGAGTAACACATGCAGAGTGTTGGGCACATGCTAGAAGATACTTTTATGAGAGCATCCCTTTAGACGAAAACAAAAAGCTAAACACAAATGCATATGGATACCAAGGTTTAGAATATTGTAACAAGCTATTTAAAATAGAAGAAAAAATAGCTAATTTAAGCGTGGACGAAAAAGTAAAAACGAGACAAGAGAAGTCTAAACCTATTATAGAAGATTTCTATAAGTGGGTTAGTTCAATGATGGACAAAAAAATAATTTTAAATAACAAACTAACCAAAGCATTAACATACGTAACAAACCAAAGAAAAGAATTAACGGAATTTTTAAATGATGGAAGAATACCATTAACAAATAGTTTAGCAGAAAGATCAATAAGACCATTTGCAGTACATAGAAAGAATTGGTTATTTGCAGATAGTGTAGAAGGAGCAAAAGCAAATGCAACAATGTACTCAATAATAGAATCAGCTAAAATTAATAGATTAAATATATGGAAGTACATAAAATATTGTAAGCGGTTGATATAAATACGTATTGAATATCCATTACCTCCGTTATAGAATAAATAAAAAATGGAGGTAGTTGA
>CALXFI010000009.1 GCA_944387535.1 uncultured Clostridia bacterium
AAGCTATAAAAGAATGGTATTTGAAAAATAAGAATTCTAGTAGTTTTAATTGGTTTGAAGAAGAAGAGGAAATATAAGAATACTCAAAAAGTATTATAATAATGCTTTTTGAGTAAAAATCTAATTTTCTAACTTATTTTCTATCCCAGCAAATAAATCATCAAAAGTTATATTTAAAACTTTTATAAAACCCCATATTTCATAATCTTTAACTGTTCTTTTGTTGTTTTCAATCATATAAACATCATTTTTATGAAGATTGATTCCAAGTAGATTAAGTTCCATAGTTAAATCTGCTTGAGATAGGTGTTTTTCTTTTCTGTATTTTCTTAAATTATTTCCAATAACATTTAGATTATTATTTAATTTTCTAACAGCCATAATATATTCCACCTTTTTTATAATTTATATTGATTTTATCCTTAAGTTTGTGATATTATGACATTAAGCAATGGGTAAAACGAAAATTATATAAGGTGAGAATAATGAAAAGGAAAAATGAAGAAGAAATAGATATGAAGATTTTTAGAGATTTATTAAATAGATTAATAAATGATAATAAAATTACATTTAGCTTTTATAATAATTCATTACTAGATTTAGATTTATTGCAAATCTGCTACAATAAAAATAATGATACAATAGAATTAGAATTTAGAGATGTAATGGGAGAATATTTAGAAGAGTTAAAAAAGATTATGAAAAAATAAAACCCAAGCAAATAAAACATAAAAAATTACCATAATACAAGAGAAACGATTGACACAAAAAAGCAAAAGATGTATAATATTGAACAATATAATAAAAAATGGGAGGTATTAAAATGGAGTGTGAGAAAATTAACAAAACACAATCAGGAAGAGGATATTTATTTAGAGTTTCTGCAAGTGATATTTGTAATTATGATTGTCAATTTTGTCATCCAAGCACTAATGAAAGTGTTACAAAATTAACAGATGAAGAATTTTTAAAAGTTTTTAAAGCAATGAGTGGATTGTATAAATTAAAAACTTTACATTTTACAGGTGGAGAACCATTGATGAGAAAAACATTACCAGAAGTAATAAGACAATGTAGAATGATAGCTGGTGATGAACTTGATATTGCAATGACAACTAATGCTTCACTATTAGAAGCTAAATTGGATGAATTAGTTAAAGCAGGATTATCAAGAGCTAATATAAGTTTTCACTCTATTGATGATGAAAAATACCAACAATTTACAGGAAGTAAAACAAAAGTAAAAGATATAAAAAGAACTATTCATAAGGCTAAAGAAGCAGGACTAGGAATTAAGGTGAATTCGGTTGTTATCAGAAATTTTAATGATATGGATATACCTAAAATGGCAGAATTTTGTTTTAGTGAAGGAATAATACCAAGATTTCTAGAGCTAGGAATATATGGACCTGTTGCACAATGGTATACGGAAAAAGATCAGGTACCTCATAAAGAAATTTTAGAAATAATGGAAAAAAACTTTGGAAAATTTGAAAGAGATATGACATATAGGGGAAATGGACCATCGAAATATTATAAAAATGATAAAGGGCAAGTTTTTGGAATTCTAGATAATCAATCTGATAAAATGTGCAGAGGATGCGATAGATTTAGAATGTCTGCTAATGGTTATATAAAAGTATGCAATTTTAAACCAATTGATTTAAGACCATACATAGAATCAGATGAAAGTTTGAGAGAGCAATTATTAATATTAGGAGACTATTTACATTCTAGAGGAAATGACTATATTGGAAAAAGATTACATAGAAATGATTATAATTTTAGATGGAATCATCCAGAAAAAAATAATGATTAAATTGGAGGAAAAAATATGAAATTAGAATTTCCTACTTTAATTAAAAATAATATACACTATTTTGATTATGGAGCTACCTCTTTTATGCCACAGAGTGTCATGGATAAATGGTGTGAAATAAATTCTGATATAGGAGTTTTTGTTGGAAGAGGAAGTAGTGTTTTGACTAAAAAAGCAGAAAAAGAATTAAAAGATGATGAAAGATATTTTAACAAATTCTTCAAAATAAATGAAGAATATCAGAATATATATACAAAGAATGTTACAGAAGCGATTAATATTGTAGCATTAGCAATTGAAGAATTAATTGATGTAATGGATATGATTGTTGTTGGTCCGTTTGAACATCATAGCAATTACTTGATATGGAGAGAAATTGCTAAAAAAAGAAAAGCATTATTTTGTGAAATGCCTATAAATGAACAAGGAGATATAGATTATGATTTCCTTGATAGATATAAAGAAAGAATAAAAGTAGTATCAGTTTCAGCTGTTTCAAATTCTTTTGGATATAAAGTAGATATTGAAAAAATAGTAAATAAAATCAATGAAAAAACTATATTACTTGTTGATGAATCACAAGTGGTTGCCCATATGCCAATAGAAACAGAGCAAAAGATATCGGGATATTTTATTCCATCTCATAAAATGTATGGACCTAAAAATATTGCAATGGCATGTGTAAAAAAGAATCTAATTAATAAAATGAAACCAGTGATTTTAGGTGGAGGAATGGTTGAATCAGTAGGATTTAAAACAGAATGGCTAGAAGACAATAAGAAATTCTATGCTGGTACAATGGATATAGCATTAATAAGTGCATGGGTAGAAGCTTGCAAATTTATAGAAAAAGTGAAGTATGAAGAAATAGAAAAAAGAAATGATAAGTATTCAAGAATAATTAAAAAAACATTAATGGAAAATGGGTATAAAATTATTGAAATAAAAGGAAATTGTGTAAATTATATAATATCATTTGTTCATCCTAATATACATGCACATGATATTAATGAATATCTGTCAAGTAAAAATATTATAATTCGTTCTGGAAATTTATGTTCTCAAAATGCCTTAAGAAAAATCGAAAGTAATGCTTTAAATAGAATAACTTTAGGACTAGGAGTTTCAGATGACGATGTAAAATGTTTATGTAATGAATTGAGGAGGATAGTACAATGTTAAATCGATATTCTGATAAAATAGAAGAATTACTTAAATTTAGGAATGATAGAATATTAATTCCTGATTTAATTCTTGAAAAAGAGGGTATTGCTTGTGGAGACAAGCTAGTGCTATCTGGAGAAATAGATAATAATATTATTTTATTTAAATTTAATTATTCAATGGCATGTGAATTAACTAAGGCAATATGTAATTATATAATGAAAGAATATAATGATAAAAATTATGATATTGTTATGGAAGAATTATCTAATTTGAAAAAAAATATAGATAGAGATAATAAATTCTTATTTGAAATGTTTGATTTGGATTATGAACAATATTTTCACAGATATGAATGCATGTATGCTCCAATAAAATTGATGATAACATTTCTAAAAGAGATAAAAAATACTGAATATAAATATACACAAAAGCCGGATACTCATTATAATATGGAATGTGATGCCTGCACGGGAGCTTGTAGGATTAATTGGAATAATGAAAAAGTCGAAAAGATGGATCATCATAAAAATAAAAAATATTCTACAGAATATCTTGAAAAATGGTTACCTTTAGGGAAAATAGTATTAAATGATAATGATAAAGAAAATTTAAAATTGTTATGCAAAGATATGAAAAAAGAAGATTACCAATTTTTATCGGATCATACAATGAATAGCTTTGTTTTACAACATATTATTGAAAATTGCCCAGAATTATTAAATGAAGATTGGAAAGCATCAGCATATTTGATACAGAAAAATGAAATTACAAGTAAACAATTTGAAATAATAAAAAATCATATAATACAAAATAAATTAAATATATATTTTGTAAAAGGGTATGTATCACAAAAATATTATAAAAACCCATATTTAAGGATACATTCTGATTATGATTTAATTGCTAATAGTAGTAAGGATGCATTTGAATTAACAACATATTTATTAAAAAATGGCTTTACAATTAGACCAAATCTATTTTCAATAAAAAATATGTATTACAATGGTAAAGAAACGGTTACAGGACATTTCCATGTACAAAAAATAATAGATGATATGTATATGTTTGAGTTAGATGTTACATTTCCGGGATTTCCTATAAATAGAGTAGATATTTTCTATCCTAAATTAAATAACAATGAAATATCTATAGAAGATCAAATAATTGTTACATTGTTACATCTTTTTAAACATAGTAACATATATATGAAAGATATTAATGATTTATATTATATGTTAAATAGGAGAATTAATTTAAAATATTTGAAAGAAAAGATTGATGAGTATAAATTAAATGAATTTTTATCTGTTGCAGTAATGTACATAAGTAAAGAATATCCTATAGATGAGAAAAATTTTGAAAAATTAATTGAACTATTTAAAATAGATAGACAAATACTAAATAAATATCCTAAATGGCCATATGATAGTGAAATACATTTGAAAATAAAGAAAAAAGATTTTGAGAAAAGAATACAAAGCCATAAAGAGGCTGATAGAAAATATTTATTTCCAGCTGTCATATTTGTAAATAAATATAATTTTAATGACATTGAATCTTTAAAACAAAGTAATGAATTCAAATTCAAAAAAATATTGGACAATATTTATGAAATTATATTTGAGAATTATACATTTTATTTGACAAGTATAGGAATATTTATAGACAATTATATAAATACTGAAAAATTATCTAGAAGAAAATGTTTGGAAATTCTTGAAAAATTTTTAAAGTATATAAATAAAAATGATTTTTATGACGTATCATATGCAACCGAACATTTTTATGTCAGAACAATTTAAATAGTGAAAGAGAGAACTGTATATGGGAATTGTTATAATGGGCGGTACTGGTACAGGAAAAAGTACACTTGCTAAAATATTATCAGTTCATACTGGTTATAAATTATATGAAATTGGTTATATAGTAAAGAGTAGTTATTTTAAAATTATGATAAATGATGCACTAAATACATATAAAAACAAGGAAAAAGCAGTAGAAAGCATAAGGAAAACATATAAAGAAAATTCAAAAGATTATTTTACAAATAAAAGATTAAAATATGTTAATGATATGGTAAAGAAAAATGGAAATGACTATTTTATAACTAGATTATTAAAGGAACATCTAAACGAAAATATAATTATAGTAGGAGCACGAACTTTTGATGAAGTTAATGCAATAAATAAATATATGAAAGACCCATTTTTACTTGGATTAGTATGTAGGGAAGATAGATTGACAAAAAGATTTGTAAAAAGAGAAGATAAGTATATGAGTTCGAATAATGCAGAAAAAATCTTTGAAAAAAGGCGTTGGACAGAGAAAAAATGGGGAGTGGAAGATGTACTAGATAAATGTGATATAATAATAGAAACAGATGATAAAAAGCCTAGTGAAATTGCTAACATTGTATTAAATGAATATAAGAAATTTTTGAGCAATAAAAAAAGAAGATTAGGAGAATTAAAAAATGAACGAAAAAGAATTATATATTAAAGCTGATATTTTTCATATTAAACTTATTACAGAATCGGATTTTATTAGACAATATATTCTTGATAATATATCAGAATTTGAAAGACTAACAATAAATTTTGAATTGGAAGAAAAGTCTGACAAAGTCGACACAATATTACAATACAAAAATAAAGAAAATTATAATTTTATATGTACAGAGAGTGGATATGTTTTTGAATGCCCTTGGCAAGAAATTAATAATTCAACAATTTTTCCTATGATTTTCAGACTTTTAGTAGAAGTGATGAGACAAAGTATTAATGAAATAAAGGTACATGCATCAGCTATAACTAAAGGAAAATATTCTTCTCTTTTTTTTGCACCATCGGAAGGAGGAAAAACGACAACTGCGATGGCAATGTGCCAAAAATATCAATGTTTATTAAAGGCAAATGATGCAGCAGTTGTAAAATTTATAAATGAAAAGCCAGTTTTACTTAGAGGAGACAATATTTTTAAAGTTAGAGCAAATAGTTTGAAGAAATATTCACAAGAAATTTTTGAAAAAAACATGAATACTGATACAGATACACCATGGTTAGATAAAGCAAAAATAAAACCTGAGGATATTGGAGTAAAAACAAATAACGAAACTTCGGAAATAAAATATGTATTTTTTATAAAACTTGATACAATGATAGATGGATGCACAGTAAAAAAATATGATAAATGCAATATTATGGAGACAGATGATTGGTTCAAACCTAAAATGCAAATTTATCAAAACATTAGTGGAACAATAAAAGGGGCTGATTTAATTCCTGTTGGGAACAATGGAAAGATTCTGCCAATTTATTTGCCTTCATTAGATAATAATATACTTTCAGCAGAAAGGATAAGTTTTATAAATAATTTGTTTGATAGATGTGAAGTTTATCAATTAAGAGGACAATTAGACGAAATGACAAATATTATAAAAAAAATAATATCTGAGGAGTAGAGAAAAGATGGAACAAGAATATAAATGGACAATAAATGAAAAGAAAATAAAAAATATTCTTGACTCGGAGTTTGTTTCGATATACATAATAAGCGAAGGTAAAATAGATATGGAAGCAACATATTATGATGATATATATGGAACAATAAAAAAAATGTGTGGAGCTTTAAGAAGAAGAAAACAGAATGAAAAATGTATATGTTGTTTAAAAATTGAACAAAAAAGCTATAATAATTGTAAAAAAAGAAAGGAATACGAGTTAGAAGAAAATAATATATATAAAGCTTTGGAAAAGTTTCCTGATATTGGTGCACCGAAAGAACTATGTGAAAAAATAAGGAAAGAAGAATTAATACAATTATGTACTTTGAAATTTTATAGAAGTGCATATAAGTTGAAAATAAAAGGAAATTGCATAGTAGAACTTTCATTTGATAAAGGAGAAATGATTAGAGGAGAGAAAAAACAAGAGTTTATGGAAATGGAGTTAGAATTTAAGTCAGGAAATGAAAACGAATTTCATACTTATGCTAATATGCTTGAAAGTAAATTTGATTTAAGAATTCAACCTTTATCAAAAATTGCTAGAGCAATGAAATTGTAGGAGAAAATATAGTGAAATTATTAAAAAATATGTATTGATAAAAAATGGTGAACAGGTATTATCAAAAGTGGTGTAATATTAAATAATAAAAAAGAAAACAAAAATCAAGAAACAATTCAAGAATTAGGACCTGATTGTTCTAAAAAACTAAAAAAGGACAAACAGTATTATATAAAAATGCTGAAACAAAAAATACTATATATTAGATGATTGTATTATAATTGATTTAGATGATATAGTTGCATTTTTTGAATAAAGGAGGAATAAAAATGTACAAAAAAGTTCTTTTTTCAAAAGAAGTTAGAGAATCAATGTTAAAAGGTGTTAATATATTAGCAGATTCTGTAAAAGTTACAATGGGACCCAAAGGTCGTAATGCGGTATTGGATAAAGGAATGGGCTCTCCATTAATAACAAATGATGGAGTTAGTATTGCTAAAGAAATAGAATTAAAAAACAAGTTTGAAGATATGGGAGCAAAACTGGTATATGAAGTTGCTAACAAAACAAATGATATTGCAGGAGATGGAACAACAACTGCAACCGTTTTGGCTCAAAGTATGATAGAAAACGGATTAAGAGAAATTGAAAATGGCAGTAACCCTGTATTAATGAAAGAAGGAATAGAGCTAGCAAGTGAAAATGTTGCTAAATATATTGTGGAAAATTCAAAACAAATTAATAATTTTGATGAGATTTTGAATGTAGCATCAATTTCTGCTGGAAGTAATAAATTAGGAGAATATATAGCGGAGACCATAAAAAAAGTTGGTAAAAATGGTGTTATAACAATAGAAGAGTCAAATGAGTTTGATACATATGTTGAAGTAACAGAAGGACTAAATTATGATAAGGGTTATATTTCACCTAATATGCTTTCAGAAGGTGCAGTAGATGTTAAGTTAGATAATCCTTTAATATTGATTACTGATAAAAAAATAAGTTCTATACAAGAAATATTACCAGTTTTAGAAATGATAATAGAAGAAAATAGAGCTTTACTAATTATTGCAGATGATTATGAACAAGAGGTAGTTTCTGCATTGGTATTAAATAAATTGAATAATACTTTCAATGTGATTGCAACCAAAACGCCATCTTTTGGAAATAATAAAAGAGAAATTTTAAAAGATATTTCTATTATGACTGGTGCAAAATTTTACAGTAAGGACGTATATCCAAATGTAATAAATGCTACAAAAGATGAATTAGGAAGTGCAAAAAAAATAAAAGTAACTAAAGATAATACTACTATAATAAATGGAAATGGCAATAAAGAACAAATAGAAAATAGAATAAAAGAAATAGAAAGACAAATAGAAAATTGCAGAAATGACTATGAGAGAAAAAAACTAGAAGAGAGACTAGGAAGTATTAATAATGGAATTGCAATTTTAAAAGTAGGTGGAGCAACTGAAACAGAAATGAAAGAAAAAAAATTAAGACTTGAAGATGCTTTAAATGCTACTAAATCAGCGATAAAAGAGGGAATTGTTCTTGGAGGAGGTGTTACATTAGTTAATGCTTACTCAAAATTGAAGTGCGAATTAAAAAATAAAAATGAAGATATTCAAAAAGGAATAGATGTTGTTTTAAATGCAATCCTAGAGCCAATGAAACAAATTATTAAAAATGCAGGATTAAATGTTGAAGAAATAATAGATAAACAGTTAAAAAGTGAAAAAGGAATAGGATATGATGCTAAAAATAATAAGTGGGTTAAAATGATTGATGTAGGAATAATAGATCCAGCCCTAGTAACAAAAACAGCATTATTAAATGCAGCAAGTATATCAGCACTATTTATTACAACGGAAGTTGGAATTGTAATAGATGATGAAAACATTATGGAAAAAGATTTTCCAACAATGGATATGTTTTAAAAAAATAATAGAGAAGGGTGATTAAATTGACAAATAAAGAATTAGCACAATTAATGTTTCCAAATGTAACAAAAACAATTGAAGATTATGAAAAGGAATATCCTAAAAGGGATTTACCCGATGGAGCAGTGGTATCTAGATATGCACCAAGCCCAACAGGGTTTGTTCATATGGGAAATATGTTATCTTGTTTTATAGAAAATAAATTACCACAACAAACAAATGGAGTATTTTATTTAAGAATAGAAGATACAGATCAAAAAAGAGAAGTTGAAGGTGGAATAGACAGCATTGTAAATGCAATAAAAATGTTGGGACTGAATTATAATGAAGGTGTTATTTCAACCACAAAACAAAATGGAAACTATGGACCGTACATACAAAGTAAAAGAAAAGACATATATGATACATTTATAAAATATTTAATTGAAGAAGGAATGGCATATCCTTGTTTCTGTAATTCAAATGAATTAGAAAATATAAGAGAAAAACAAAAAGAAACAAAAGCTAGAATTGGATATTATGGTCAATATGCAAAATGTAGACATTTAGATAATGAAGAAAGAGCAAAAAGAATAAAAGAAGGGATGCCATATACAATAAGATTAAAATCAACTGGTAATTATGAGAAAAAAATACAATTTAAAGATTTAGTTAAAGGTAAAGTTACATTTCCAGAGAATGATCAAGATATTGTATTAGTAAAAAGTAATGGAATTCCGGTATACCATTTTGCACATGTAGTTGATGATCACTTAATGAGAACAACACATGTTTTAAGAGGAGAAGATTGGTTATCTTCTGTACCAGTACATATAGAATTATTTAATAAATTTGGATTTGAATTACCAAAATATGCTCATTTAGGGCTAATTATGATTGTTGACTCTAATGGAGTAAAACGTAAAATAAGTAAAAGGAAAGATACTGATTTTACAGTTGAGAGTTATCATAGAAGAGGATATCCAACTATTGCATTACAAGAGTATTTAATGACGATAGCAAATACTAATTTTGAAAGTTGGAGAATAGCACATCCAAATGCTCCATTAGATGAATTTGAATTTTCTTTTTCTAAAGTTGGAAGTAGTCCATTGTTTGATACAGAAAAACTAATAAATATTTCAAAAAATTGTATTTCAAAAATGAAGGCAGAAGAATTATACAACAATTTATTGGAGTGGACTAAAGAATATGATATTGAATTTTACAATTTATTGAGTGAAAATAAAGAATATAGTATAGAAGTCTTAAATATTGAAAGAGAACAAAAAAAGCCAAGAAAAGATTTCGCAAATTATGCAGATGTAAAAAGATTGAATTGGTATATGTTTAAAAAATTATTTGATGAACATAAAAAAGAATACCAATGGCAAAATATAAAAGACATAGAAGAAATTAAAATAATATTAAATGATTATATTAATAATTATTATTGTATTGAAGACGAAAAAGACACATGGTTTAATAAAATGAAAGAAGTTGCAACAAAGTATGGATATGCTGGTAATATGAAAGAATATAAGGAAAATCCAAATAGATTTAAAGGTAACATTACAGATATAGCTACAATAATAAGAGTTGGAATTACAACTACTTCAATGACACCTGATTTGTATGAAATTCTTAAGATTTTAGGGAAGGATGAATTAATAAAAAGGATAAATTTAATTTAACTAAAAATCATTGACAAATTAATTATCTTTTTGTATAATAATTATGCTAAATCTTTATAATTCATTAGAATTATAAAAAATATGTAGGAGATTGTCATCTTCTACATATTTTTTATGACCATTTATTCTTATTAATAAAAGTAAATTTTTGAACATACAATTTCCTATATTTAGATAGTGTGTCAAAATATTATTGCTTTTTAGTACTTTTTATCCATTTTTCAAATTCTTTCGCACTAATTTCCTTATCCAAATATTTTTTCTTCATAACAGCACCTTCTTTTTTATAATTCTCGAACTTTTCAATTGCTTTTTCAGTACCATAATGAGAAACAGAACTAGCCAAAGAAAGATATCTTTTTCTATACATATCAAGTAATTCATCATCTTTTAATGATTTTTTATAACTTATTTGTTTTCCTAGTTCTTTACAAGTCTTGTTATCTTTAAAAATATTATTACAATATTTAATATCTCTTAAATTTTCTGGAATAAAATACCTGCCACAATTTTTACATTGCTTAATTATATGGCGTTTATCTGATATAAACTCTTTAAATTCAATTGCTAAAATACTTATAACATCAGAACTACAAAAACAATATGGTATATTATACAAAGGTAAATTAAATCCACATAAATAGTATGCACCAAAAGTAAAGTCTAATGTTAGATTATTTATTAATCCAGAAATTTCAATAAAATCATTTTCTACATTATAGTTTTGCAAACGGCTATAATGCTGTTTTTCATATTCATCATATAATTTTGGATATTTTTTCTTAAAAAAATCAAGTCTTTTTTGGGCTAAATTACTTTTTTTCTCAAAATATTCATCCCACTTTTTATCAAATTCTATTTCTTCAGGAGTAGCAGGTATATCATTATAATCTTCATCAATTTCATCTACAATCGATTTATCATAAGGTAAATTCAAATGTTTAAAAAATACATGCTGAACATTAATGAAATGTTCTTCTTCAGAACGCATAAGTTCAAATAAGCCTAAAAAATAATCGTTTTTATTCAATTCAAGACTAATAAAATTAATTCCGGATTTTATCTTTTCAGGATGCTTTGGACAATACAAAGATGCATAACAATATTTTCTAATAAAATTTCCGAATATCTGCACTTTTAAAGTCTATATTTAAAAAATTCAAAAGAAATGTTCCAATTGGCATAACTTTACATTTGAACACAGGTTCAGAATAATAAATTTCATCTGTTTCATCTGTTTTATCTCTATGAATCATATCTCTATATAATAAAAATTCAGTATTGCTATTTTTATCAAATGCAATATAAAAATCCATAAACTACACTCCTATCAAACAACCATAAATCAATAAAAAATTTTTTTCTGTTGTATAGTGTTATTTTTAACATCAAACAATTATAATCGTATTACAAGTTGTTTGACAATATTGTATTATAAAATACTATAAAAGTCAAAAATAGCACATTGAAAAACATGCAAAATATAATTCTTTTAAAAATGCATAGAATATTTTGTATCATAATTAGTTATAAGACATATAATGAAACTTCTATCTGGCTAACATGATGTAAAGGGATAGCTTCTTAGAAAAGAAGAGGAGGGCAAATCTCCTATGTGAATGACAATTCACTTATAACTAATAATCAAAAGTAATAAAATTTATAGATTGATAATATGGTGTATAAAGGAGTTGGTGTTAGTGTGAATGATTACATAGAAGAAAAAACCACATATACCATAGATAATCAAGAATATACTGTAATAGCACGAACTAAAAAAGATAATGACACAGAGAAAATATACAACATACTGAGTAGGTATGCTCTTCAAAAACTGAATAGCATTAATTAAAAGATAGTAATTATTTTGAAAAATGCTGGATATTATCAAAAATATTTTGTATAATCCATGTTACATAAAGGAATAGTTACTATCGCAAATCATAGGAAAGGGAGAGTAACTATTATGGAAAATACAAAATATAAAGTAGCAGGTTATTTAAGATTATCAAAGGAAGATGGTGATAAAGAAGAAAGTGATAGTATTGTTAGTCAAAAAAGCATTATAGAAAATAAAATAAAAGAGTTAGGAAAAGAATTTGAATTATATGATTTATACATAGATGATGGATATACTGGTTTAAACACAGATAGACCTTCATTTAAAAAGATGATTACAGATATTGAAAATGGTGTCGTTAATACTGTTATAACTAAAGACTTATCAAGACTTTCAAGAAATAGTTTTGAAGCTAACTATTACATAGAAATATATTTTTTAGAAAAAAATATTAGGTATATTTCAATTTTGGATAATGTAGATACATATTTAAAAAATTCAAATAATGATATGATACAATTTAAAACTCTAATTAATGACTGGTATAGTAAAGATATTTCAAGGAAGGTAAGAAGTGGAGTATGGGCTAGAAAAGAAAAAGGAATGTATTTAGCAGCAAAAGCCCCTTATGGATATAGAAAAAGTAAAGATAATAAAAATAAATTAGAGATAGATAAAGAGCAAGCAAGAGTAATAAAGATGATTTTTAATATGTATGATGAAGGGACAAAGATTACTGATATTGCCAAGTATTTAAAAGAACAACAAATATATTGTCCAGATTATTACGATTTTGGAGGGGCTAAAAACGGAGATTATAATTGGCGAGATGAGGCTATTAGTAGAATCCTAAAAAATAAAGTTTATATTGGACATACAGAGTATGGTAAAAAGATTAATCTAAGCTATAAATCTAAAAAAGTAAAAATTATACCTAGAGAAGAGTGGCAAATTGTAGAAAATACTCATCAGCCAATTATTTCTAAAGAACAATTTGAAAGAGTTCAAACTAAATTAAGTATTCATAAAAAAACAAGACATAGAAAATATGAATGGAAATTAAATGGAATTGTATTTTGCAAAGAATGTGGAACAAAAATGGTAATCAAAGTAGTTCGTAATAAAGATGGAAACATTAAGTCTAAAAAAATATATTGTGGAACAGCAGTAAGAAAGAATAATACAATTGATTGTAACAGAAAGTATAAGTTAATTAACGAGGACATAGTAGATAAAATAGTTATAGCAAATGTAAAAGAAAAGTTAAGCAAAATAAGTAAAAGCGACAAATTGGAAAACTTAATTTTAAATCAGTATAATGAAAATAGTACAAAGGTATATGATGATAATATAAAAATTCTTGAAAAGCAACTTGAGAAAACCGATAAGACAATAACTTCACTATATGAAGATTATAAAAATGATATTATAGAAATTGATGATTATAAAAGATTCTATAAAACAGAAATAGAACGAAGAACAAACATAAAGAATAATCTTAATTTCATTTTAAAAGAAAAGGAAAAAAGACCAATAATAACAAAAGAAAGATTAATATCTATTATGAATGAATTATCTAATATTGAAAACTGGGACAGAGATAAACTATCTGAAATTATTTACAATATAGAGATAGACAAGGATAATCATATTTATATTAATTACAGATATAATGTTTTTGATAAAGTATAGTTATAGAATGGGATAATTATGAAAGAATACAAAGCAGGAATTTATTTAAGATTATCAAAAGAAGATACGAATACGAATAATAGTATAGAGGCACAAAGAAATATTACTTTAAACTATGCTAAAAAACATAATATTAGTGTAATTAATGAATATGTAGATAACGGATATTCAGGTATTTTAGACTCAAGACCAGCTTTAAATAAAATGATAGTAGATATTTTAAGAAAAAAAATAGACATGGTTATTGTTAAAGATTTATCGAGATTAACTAGAGATAAAAATAAAACAGGTTATTATACTGAAGTGTTTTTCCCAGATAATGATGTTAGGCTAATTTCTGTAACAGAATTTATAGATAGTGGTGAAAGATATGAAATTGATGATACTATAATGCTAAGAGGGATAATGAATCAAAGTTATATTGCAGATATTTCTAAAAAAATAAAATCTGTAAAAACTGATATGAAGAAACAAGGAAAATATGTTGAAAAAAATGTACCTTATGGATATAAGAAAGATGATGAAAATAAGTACAAAGTGGTTATAGATGAAAAAGTGGCTGATAATGTGAAATTAATATATGAAATGTATTTACAAGGACATTCACAAGGAGAGATTGCAAAATATTTAACTAAAATGAAAATTGATACACCAAAGAAATATAAAGGACAAAAGGTAACAATTAATGAATGGCGAAGTGATAGTATAAGTAGAATTCTAAAAGATCCATTTTATACAGGTAAGATGATAATAAATAAAATATATACAGATTACAGAACAAAGAAAAAATATAAAACACCAAAAGAAAAATGGATTTTTAAAGAAAATACACAGGAAGCAATAATTTCACAAGAACAATTTGACAAAGTACAAAAAATGCTGGAAGAAAAGTTTTATAAACCTAAAAACAAATATGAGTATTTATTAAAAGGATTAGTATATTGTGGACATTGTAGGGCAAGAATGCAATACAAATATAGAACAAGAACTAAAATAAGAAATAAGGTATTAGATAATCCTCAAAAATGTTTGTATTTTAAATGTAGAACGATTTATAAATTTCCTAGTATATGTGACAAAGGACATACGATTATGGAGAGTACATTAAATGAAATAGTAGTAAATGCTTTAAAACAAAAATTAAATACAATAAATATTGACATAGCCACAAATAAAATTACTGATGAATATAGAAAAAATGATATAACTTATAAAGAAATGAAATTACTAAAAAACAATCAAATAAAAATAGACAATAAAATGAAAAAGTTATATAGTAAAAGAGTAGATGGAAAAATATCAATAGAAGATTTTAAATTACAGTATGATGAACTTAAAAGTAAATTAAAAGAAACTAAAAAATCTTTAGAACAATTACAAGAAAAGAATAAAAGCAAAATATCAGAAGAAAATTTAAAGAAAATTGTTATGGATTTTAAAAAAGGTAAAGAATTCACAAACGAAATATTAAAGCAACTAATAAACAGAATTGAAGTATATGAAGATAAAAAAGTTGAGATAGAATTTAATTTTTAAAGAAAAACAATCTAAAATAATTTAGATTTTTAATTAAATATTAAAATGCAGTAAAAAGCACCCATCTGATGAAGGAGCACAAGCAAAAGATGGAACAACAGAAGCACAGACTAATTTAAAAATAACATTAAAGGTACAAAAACTATTAGAACAAAGTGGTTGTGAAGTTTTACTAACACGCTCTGATGATAATGCAATTTATAATTTAGATAGCAAAACTTTAAGAGAGAAAAAAGTATCAGATATTAAAAATAGAGTAAAAATAGGAAATGAAAGTTCAGCAGATTGTTTTGTATCTGTTCACTTAAATAAAATACCACAGTCACAATACTATGGTTGGCAATGCTTTTATAATACTAAAAATGAAAAAAGTATTGACTTAGCAAAAAGTGTACAAGAGAGCTTAAATGAAGCAATAGAAAAAGAAAATAACAGAGTTGCAATGAAACTAAATAGTGTATATATCATGAAAAATGTAGAAATTCCTATATCAATTGTAGAATGTGGATTTTTATCTAATCCAGAAGAAGAAAAACAGCTTCTAGAAGACAGTTATCAAGAAAGATTAGCTTGGGGAATTTATAATGGTATAATGGAATATTTCATGAAATAAAGAGCAAAATAAGTGGAAAAGTCCACAAATTTTGCTTTTTTTTAATAAAAGTGGTATAATAGAAGTGTAGTAAAATGCAAAGGAGGAAGCTATTATGGATGAAAAAAGAAGAGAAGAAAGAAGAAATAATCCATTTATAAGAGGAATACAATTAGCTAATATAGATCGTACAGATGGAAATGTTAGTTATATTGGTGATAGAATGTCTTTAGTAACTCCACAGCAAAGAATAAATCATAGAAAATTAAGTATGGAAGCACAAAAAAAATATGATTCAATATCACCAGAAAAGAAGGAAGCAAAATTAAGAGAATATAGGGAAGTTTTCGACAATGCAAAACCACCAAGACAAAATAGTAAAAAAGTTATAAGAAGACCAGATGCATTTAAGAAAAATAAAAAATTCAAAGGCTCAAGAGTAGCAATAGTGGCTGCAATAGTAGCAGCAATGGCTGCAGGTACTATTGTAATTGGTGGACAAATGAACAATAAAGAGCAAAGCAATCCAATAACAATTGAGCAAGCATTAGAAAGTGGTACTTCATTAAAAGAATTGGCAATTACTCCTGAAATGCAAAGTGAAATAGAAGAAATACAAAATAGATTGAATTCAATAGATGTTCAAAATATGTCAGATAGTGAATTAAGAAAGTTAGGTTTAGAAATAGACAATCTTCAATTAAACGAAATATTTAAATCTAAAGTAGGAAATGCTTTAGGAGTAGAACCAGAACAAATAGAAGTATCATATAGAGGAGCTTCTGGACCAGATGAAAGTGATTCACAAGAAAAATTTGGTATAACAGTAAAAAATGATGAAGGTATAGAACTTACAACATATAATGGAGATAATATTCCAGAAGGTATGAAAGATTACATTAGAAATATAGGAGAAGTGCAAGGTGCTGTAGCAAAAATTGAAAATGAAAATTTTGATAGAGATTCAGTTTTAGATACATATAAAACAGCAATGGATGAAACTTCTAGATTCGCAGCAGGAAAAGTAAAATATGATGGAAAAACTTTCACATTAGAACAAGAAAGCGAGAAAGATTTAGCAGAACAAACAACTTATGAAATAGCAGACGACGGTGATGAAAGATAAATTAATAAATGCATAAAATTACCACTCTTTGTAAACAATATGTGTAAAACATATTTACAAGGAGTGGAATTTTTTTGAAAGAAAATAAAATATTAAAAATAAATGGAACGCCGTTAGATAAACAACAATTAGAAAAGCATCTAGAAAAAATTGCATCTTCCCATAATTTATCCAGTAAATCAGAAAAAAGCACATATCCAGTGCCACATATGTTAGAAAGTTTTAAGGTTATTCAAGAAGTATATAATTTACTAAATGAACATTTAAAATTAGGAATAAGTATACATCCAGCAGGCGAATGGCTTTTAGACAACTTATATGCTATAGAAGAATGTGTAAAACAAATTGAAAAAGAACTAACATTAAAAAAATATACAAGTTTTTTAGGAATAGCAAATGGACAATATCAAGGGTTTGCAAGAATATATGTATTAGCCTCAGAGATAGTTGCCTTTACTGATAATAGAATAGAAAGAAAAGATTTAGAAAGCTACCTTGCTAGCTATCAAACAAAAAAGACACTTAGCATGGAAGAAATATGGAATATAGGTATATTTTTAGAAATTGCAATAATAGAAAATATAAGAGAAGTTTGTGAAAAAATTTATATATCCCAAATAGAAAAATATAAAGCAGAAAATATAGTAGAAAGATTAGTAGAAAATAAACCAAAACAAGAACAAGTATTTAAAAATAATAATTTTAAAAAAGTAGAAAAAAACGTATTAAATGATATGCAGTATTCTTTTGTAGAATATATGTCATATATATTAAAAAGATATGGAAAAAAAGGTTACAGTTATTTAAAAGCATTAGAAGAGACAGTAGAGCTTACAGGAACTACAGTATCAGATATTATTAAGAAAGAACATTTTGATATTGCAGTAAGAAAAGTATCAATTGGAAATAGTATAACAAGCATAAAAAAAGTGCAAAGAATGAATTTTTTAGAAATATTTGAAAAAGTAAATGGAGTAGAAGAATTATTAAAACAAGACCCTAGCTTAGTATATGAAAAAATGGATAACAAAACAAAGGAATATTATAGAAATAAAATAAAAGAAATATCTAGGAAAACTAAAATATCAGAAATATATATAACAAGAAAATTATTAGAATTAGCAAATGAAAATTCTGGAAAGGGCAAAAAAAGTCATATTGGATATTATTTAATAGATGAAGGAATAGATGAATTATATAAAGCTTTAAAATATAAGAAAAAAAATTCTATAACAGCAAAAGAGAAAACAAAAATTTATATCACAGTATTATTTGTATTTAGTCTAATAATATCTTTTTGCTTAGCAAATAGTTTAAATAGAAATATAAATAATTGGGCTATTTTAATAGTCTCATGGATATTATTTTTTATACCTGCAACAGAAGTAGTAAATCAAATTATATCATATATATTAAGTAAGGTTGTAAAGCCAAAATTAATACCAAAATTAGATTTATCTAAAGGAATAGATAAAGAAAATAGTACAATGGTAGTAATTCCTACAATAGTGAATTCTAGAGAAAAAGTAAAAGACTTAATTAAGAAGTTAGAAGTATTTTATTTAGCAAATAAATCAAAGAATTTATATTTTTGCTTACTTGGAGATTGTACAGAAAGTAATAAAGAAGAGGAAGATTTTGATGATGAAGTAATAGAAGAAGGAAAAAAACAAACAGAAATGTTAAATAAAAAATACGAAAGTTCTAGTAAAATTCCTATTTTTAATTTTATATATAGAAAAAGAAAATATAATGAAAAAGAAGGTTCGTATTTAGGTTGGGAAAGAAAAAGAGGAATGCTTACACAATTTAATGAGTACTTACTTGGAAACATAGAAAATCCTTTTAGAGAAAATACGCTGTTTTTTGGGACGGGGTCAAAAAACAGCAGTAAGGAAGAATTTGAAAATGAACTAAAAAATATAAAATATATAATAACCCTAGATGCAGATACAGAGCTTGTATTAGACTCAGCTTTTGGACTTGTAGGAGCAATGGCACATATTTTAAATAGACCTGAAATAGATAGTAAAACAAATATAGTGACAGCAGGTTATGGTATTATGCAACCAAGAGTTGGAATAGATTTAAATGTAAGTAATTTCAATTTATTTACAAAAATATTTGCAGGAGCAGGAGGAATAGACTCATATACAAATGCAATTTCAGACTTATATCAAGATAATTTTAAAGAAGGAATTTTCACAGGAAAAGGAATTTATGATTTAAAAGTATATTCTAAAGTATTAAAAGACCAAATACCAGAAAACACAGTACTAAGCCATGACTTACTAGAAGGATGTTACTTAAGATGTGGACTAGTTTCAGATATAATGCTTATGGATGGATATCCTACAAAATATAATAGTTTTATGAATAGACTGTCTAGATGGATAAGAGGAGATATTCAAATTGCAAGATGGATATCTTCTAAAAGACATTTAAATTTATTATCAAGATATAAGATTTTAGACAATATTCGTAGAAGTTTATTAGAAATAAGCATAATGTTTTCTTTAATTTTTACAGGAATAGTAGGTGCGGTTTTTAATAAAAAAGTTTTAGGAATAATTGTAAGCTTAATTTTAGTAGCTATAATTCCATTTATATTAGAGTTTGTAAATTACTTAGTATTTAAGAAAAATGGTGAGCAAAAACAAAAAACATTTACACCTAAAATAACAGGGGTAAAAGGGACTTTTTTAAGGGGAATATTAACTTTGGGCTCACTTCCTTATAAAGCATATGTATCCCTAAAATCTATTTTGGTAAGTAGTTATAGACTTAATTTTAGTCATAAGCATTTACTAGAATGGATGACATCAGAAGAAGCGGAAAAACAAGCAAAAGGTGATTTGTTCTCATATATAAAGCAAATGCTAGTAAATATTATTATAGGTTTAGTTTGTATATTTACTAGAAATTTATTTGGTATTTGTTTAGGGATTATTTGGATAATAACACCTGTAATTATGTGGTATATAAGTAGAAAAAGAAAAGAAGAAAAGTCATTAGAAAAATTAACAGTAGCGGAAAAAGAATATATAAAAGAAATAGGAAAAAGAACATGGGATTTCTTTGAAACTTATTTAACCAAAGAAAACAATTATTTAATTACAGACAATTATCAAGAAGATAGGAAGGAAAAGGTGGTTCCAAGAACATCTTCAACTAATATTGGTCTTTCACTTCTTGCAGTAATTTCAGCAGAAGATTTAGGATATATTGATAGAGAAAGATCATTGAAATTATTGAAAGAAATGTTACTTACAATAGAGAGCCTTCCTAAATGGAATGGACATTTATATAATTGGTATCAAATAAAAACAAAAGAACCTTTAATTCCAAGATATATATCAACAGTGGATAGTGGTAATTTCGTAGGCTATCTTTTTGTTGTAAAGAGTTTCTTAAAGGAAATAGTAGATAATGAAAATAAAGTGCTGTTTTTTGACCCCGTCCTAAAAAACAGCAACAAAGAAGAAAAAAGAGAAGAAAGAAAAAAAGAAATAGAAAACTTAATATTAATAGTAGATAATTTAATAAAAAATACAGATTTTAAAGTATTATATAATAATGAATTGCAAATGTTTTCAATTGGGTTTAATGTTGAAGAAAATAAATTAACAGATTCATATTATGATTTATTAGCATCAGAAGCAAGACAAGCAAGTTTTGTTGCTATTGCTAAAAAAGATATACCATCAAAACATTGGAATAGTTTAAGTAGAACTTTAACAACTTTAGGAAAATATAAAGGTTTAATTTCGTGGTCAGGTACAGCTTTTGAATATCTAATGCCAGATATAAATATTCCAAGATATAAAGGGAGTCTTCTTGATGAATCTTGTAAGTTCATGATAATGAGCCAAAAAGAATATGCAAAAAGATTAAATATACCTTGGGGAATATCAGAAGCAGCGTTTAATGTAAAAGACTTAAAATCAAATTACCAATATAAAGCATTTGGAATACCATGGCTTGGGTTAAAAAGAGGTTTAGGAGATGAACTTGTTGTATCTAGTTATGGAAGTGTTTTAGCGATAGGAGATTGCCCAAAAGAAGAAGTACAAAACTTGAAAAGATTAGAAAAAGAAGGCATGTATGATAAATTTGGTTTTTATGAGTCAATAGATTATACGCCAGAAAGGGTAGAAAAGGGAAAAACTTCAAGCGTTGTGAAAACTTATATGGCACACCATCAAGGCTTAATACTCCTTTCGATTAATAACTTATTTAATGATAAAATCCTGCAAAAAAGATTTATGGAAAACCCAGAAATGGAAGCTGTAAGTGTATTACTTCAAGAAACAATGCCAGAAACAGCAATTATAACAAAAGAAACTAAAGAAAAGGTAGAAAAATTAAAATACAAAGATTATGAAGATTATATTGTAACGAAATATAACAAAATAGATGAAAGATTAGTTACAGGAAATATCATATCTAGTGAAGATTATGTTGTAGCAATGAACCAAAAGGCACAAGGCGTAAGTAAGTATAAAGATGTTTATATAAATCGTTATAAACCAACAGATGATTATTCTCAGGGAATATTTTTTGTTATGAAAAATATTAAAACAAAAAGATTATGGAGTTCTAATTATCTATTTAATGATAAAAAGGAAAATTACCAAATAAGTTTTATGCCAGATAAATGTGAACAAGAAATATTAGAGGGAAATATTAAGACTAAAATAAAAACAACAATTTCTTCAAATGAGCCAGTAGAACTAAGAAGAGTAACATTAGAAAATGGAGGAAATGATGAAGAAATAATAGAAGTAACAGTATATTTTGAACCAGTATTATCTAAAAAGGAAGACGATTATGCTCATCCTGTATTTAATAATTTATTTTTGATTACAAAATATGATGAAGAACAAAATAGTTTAATTATAAAAAGGAAAAAGAGAGAACAAAATACAAAAGAAATGTATTTAGGAACGACTTTATCCACAAATAGTGAAACAATTGGGGATTTAGAGTATGAAATTAGTGAATCAAAGTTCATTGGAAGAGGAAATCTTGGAATTCCACAAATGATAGAAAAGGGAATTCCACTATCTAAGAAAATTGGACTAGTTACAGAAGCCTTAGTTGCAATGAAAAGAACTGTTAAAGTAAAGCCACATGATAAAGCTTATATTGATTTTATATTAAGTGTAGGAGAAGATGAAACACAAGTAAAACAAAATTTAGAAAAATATAAAACTTATGAAAATGTAAAAAATGAATTTGAATTATCAAAAGCAAGAGTGGAAGCAGAAAGCAGATATTTAAGGGTAAAAGGAAAAGAAATTGCAATATATCAAAAAATATTATCTTATATAATTTTTGATAATCCAGTAAAATCTGAAAGGTTAAAAAAGATAAATCCTGGAGAATATAAACAAAGTAATCTTTGGAAATATGGAATATCAGGAGATTTGCCAATTATACTTGTAAAAATAAGAGATGTAAATGACAGCTATATTGTAAAAGAAGTATTAAAAGCATATGAGTTTTTTAGAACTAAAAATGTAGATACAGAAATAGTTATTTTGGATGAAGAAAAACACAGTTATGAAAATTATGTAAGAGAAGAAATAGAAAATGAGATATTAAATAGACATATGTCGTATTTAAAAAATATAAAAGGTGGGATATTTACTTTAGTAAAAGGAGAAGTAGACAAAAAAGATATATGTTTATTAGAATTAATTGCTTGTGTTACAATTGATGGTATTAAAGGCGGTTTGGAAAATAATATAAAAGATTTAGAAGAGGAATATTTGGATAAATATAGGCTTATTAATGAAAGTGAAACAAATGTGATATTGCCAGAGGAAGAAGATAAAGATATTGATGTATTAGAAAATAGTGAAAAGCTTAAATATTATAATGAATATGGTGGCTTTTCTGAAGATGGAAAAGAATATTTAATAAGAGTAAATAAAGAAAATAGACTTCCAACTGTATGGTGTAATATTTTAGCAAACGAAAAGTTTGGTACAGTCATTACTGAAAATATGGGAGGATACAGTTGGTTTAAGAATAGTAGATTAAATAGAGTAACTGTTTGGAATAATAATCCAAGCATGGATGTCCCAAGTGAAATTATTTATATGAAAGAAGAAAATGGGAAAGCATGGTCTTTAGGTTTGAACCCAATGCCAGACAACAGAAATTATAATGTAATATATGGTTTCGGATATAGCAAATATATACACAAAAGTTCTGGAATAGAACAAGAATTAGAAGTTTTTGTACCTAAAGAAGATTCTTGTAAGATAAGTATCTTAAACTTAAAAAATACAACTCCAAATAGGAGAAAATTAGAATTATATTATTATATAAAGCCAGTTCTTGGAGAAGATGAAATAAAAACAAATGGATATTTAGATGTAACATTTGATAAAAACAATAATATTTTATATGGCAAAAATCTTTATAAAAGAGAAGAACAAGATTATTTTATATATGTATCTTCTAGCGAAAAAATAGAGTCTTTTACAGGTGATAAAAATTCATTTTTGGGTCCGGGTGGACTTTCTAATCCACAAGGTTTAAAAAAGATAAGGTTAAATAATGATAGTGGTTTAGGTAAAAAATCCTGTATGGCATTTTCTATTGAAGTAGAACTTGAAAGCTATTCATCTAAAGAAATATCTTTCATATTAGGTGCAGATGAAAATTTAATTGATTGTAAAAATACTTCTTATAAATATAGTAAATTGAATAATTGTAAACAAGAATTATTATTAAATAAAAATAATTGGAAGGATATTTTAGGAAGAATACAAGTATATACTCCAATAGAATCTACAAATATATTGCTAAATGGATGGATTGCATATCAAACAATTGTAAGTAGACTTCTTGGAAGAAGCGGATATTACCAATCAGGTGGAGCTTTTGGCTTTAGAGACCAACTTCAAGATACTTTAGGTTTAAAATATTTAGATGTAAATATCATGAAAAATCAAATAATAAAACACAGTAAACACCAATTTGTAGAAGGAGATGTAGAACATTGGTGGCATGACGAAACAGGAAGGGGGATTAGAACAAGATTTTCAGATGATTTATTATGGCTTGCATTTGTTACAATTGAATATATTAAGTTTACAGGAGATAAAAGTATATTAGATATAGAAACCCCTTTCTTAAAAGGAGAAGAATTACAAGAAGGAGAAGATGAAAGATATGATAAATATCAAACATCTGAAGAAAAAGGTTCTATTTATAATCATTGTATAAGAGCAATAGAAAGGTCGTTAAACTTTGGAGAAAATGGACTTCCTAAAATTGGCTCAGGTGATTGGAACGATGGATTTAGTACAGTTGGAAACAAAGGAAAAGGAGAAAGCATTTGGCTTGGATTTTTCTTATATTATATTTTAGATAATTTTATTCCAATTATAAAAGAAGTTGAAGAAATAAAAGGAGAGGAAAAAGGAAATAATAAATTAGTAGAAAAATATGAAAAAATAAAACAAGATTTAAAAAGGGCATTGAATACAAATGGTTGGGATGGAAGATGGTATAAAAGAGCATATATGGATGATGGAAATATTTTAGGTAGTATGGAAAATGACGAGTGTAGAATTGATAGTATTGCACAAAGTTGGAGTATTATTTCAAATGCAGGTGATAATGATAAAAAATATATTTCTATGGAAAGTTTAGAAAATCATTTAGTTGATAAAGAAAATGGTATTATTAAATTATTAGACCCACCATTTGAAAAAGGAAAGTTAGAACCAGGTTATATTAAAGCATATTTACCAGGAGTAAGAGAAAATGGAGGACAATATACACATAGTGCCATTTGGGTTATTATTGCAGAGAGTATGCTTGGCTTTGGTGATAAAGCTTTAGAATTCTACAGGATGATTAATCCGATAGAGCATTCAAGAACTAAGGATGCCTCTAATAAATATAAGGTTGAACCATATGTAATAGCAGCAGATATTTATGGACAAGGAAATTTAGTAGGATGTGGTGGATGGACTTGGTATACAGGTTCTAGCAGTTGGTATTACAAAGCAGGTATTGAATATATTTTAGGGTTAAAGATAGAAAATGGTTACATGACAATTGATCCTTGTATTCCAAAAGATTGGAAGGAATATCAAATACAGTATAAGTGGAAGGATAGTATTTATCATATTAATGTTAAAAATCCTAATAATAAAAATAGAGGAGTAACTAAAGTACTGTTAGATAACAATGAGATAGAAAATAAGATAAGACTAGATGGAACAAGAAAGATTTATCATATAGAAGTTATATTATAAATAAAAATTAGTAGATAATATGAAATAAAGTATAATAAAAGTACGACAAGAAAGAAGTTGTCTAGAAGGATAACTTCTTTCATTTTTTTGCATAAAATTTAAAAGTGCTAAATGTAACTATTTATACATAAAAATCAAATGTAACTATTCAGGGGTAGCGAAATTAAGATAATATAAAAATAGAGACATTTTAAGTCTCTACAAATTCTAATGTATTCATTATAATTATTGTCCACCATCAGCAAATAATACTATTTATATAAATACTGATTATAGATTAGCAATGGATAATGTATATAGAGATTATACAGGCTCAGCAAGTATAACAGATCCAGCAATAAAAGCATTGAATAATGATTATTTTACAAAAGGATATACAAGTACTAATATTAATATGAGAGCAGTAGCATATATGTTAGATACAGATGTATGGAGTGTATATGCAGGAGATAAAGCAGAGTATGCAGTGGGAGGACCAAGCATAGAAATGCTAATGGCATCATATAGTGAAAAATATGGAGTAGATTATAGAGCACGAGCAAGCAGAAGAACAGGATATCAAATAAGTAACAATGGAGGTTCATCATGGCAAAATTATATATATGATATGTTAAGTACAAGTGACTCAACTTATGTAATAAATTCTATAAGTAAAGCAAACGGAATGTGGGTTGCCAGTCCGTCTGACTATCACCCTGACTATTTGATATCTGTGAATTGGAACGGCTATGTGAACAATAGGGACTATAGCCACTTAGATCTAGGGTTCCGTCCGTTAGTTTGTCTAAAATCTGATGTCCGCCTTCAAGATAATGGAGATGGAACATATACAATAAAATAATAAGAGTAAATAATGCTAACAGGCTTTGCTTGTTAGCATTAAAAATTGTGAAAATTTTTAAATCTTGCGGATTTGTGCAAAAAGTAGTATAATACTAAGTATAGCCCAATGGCTGTGGTAGTAAAGGTACTTAGAGAAAGGACTAAAAATGGAGGTACCTAGCTTTGTAAAGCGGAGTAATATTGCTCCCAAAATTGTAATTCCAAATCCTAATAATAAGGAAGGAAGAGAAAGAGTTTATATAAGTAGAAAGTTCACAAATGGTTGGAAAGATCAGCCATTTACTAGCAAGGATTGTCCAGATTGTTTTTCAGGGGTGTATGTCCATGAAGATGAAGATCCAGGAAATCAAACTATACATCCATCATATTTAACTGTGGTAACAAGGAAAAAATGGGTGCCATATGGACTAAAAGGTTGGAAGAACGCAAGTAAAGAATTGTGCTTTATTGCAAAAAAGCTAATGTCACCCAATGAAGGAGTAGCAAATATTAGAGAAGTTTATAACTCTGATATTATAGCTAAAAGAATGCCTAACGGCAAATTCTGGCTTGCAGATTCTTTAGTGAGAACAGATGAAGAAGGGACCCACTTTTTTATGATGTATGTAGACAATGGAAAAATCAAGACTTCTGAGTTGTGTCTTATAGATAGTTCAGGAGTACATGATAAAGCAGGAGATGTCGAAGCTAGCATTTTGGCTGTAGTAACACTTGATACAATTATAAATGACTCTAAAACAGACAGGGTTAGAGGATTGTGGGATTACTACTAATTGTTTTTATGAGAGCTTCATTTTGAAGCTCTCATTTTACAAATAAAGGTAAAAGTGTTATTATTAAGTAGATGAAGGATAGTGTAAAATTTTATGGAAAATAATGAATTAAAAAAATTAGTAGAAGAATTAAAAATAAATATGCCAGAATTTACTGGAACAAATGAAGAAAAAGAAATAAAAACAGCATTATATTTGTATGTTGAACTAGCAAAAAGAAAAAATTTTGAGCCAAAACATTATTGGGCAGAAAAAGAAGGTATAAAAAGAGTAATTGAATTACATGAGCAAAGAGATAGCCAAAATGTAAATGATATTGCTAAAAGAAGAAAAATAACATGTATAACAATTTCACATTTATATAAAGCTTTATTAAAAGAATTTGGAATAAGAGCATGTGTTGAGCAAGATATTCAAGAGGATAGAAATATTTTACATATGAGAAACACAATATTTTTGAAAAATAATGAAGAAATAACAGTAGATTTACAAGATGATATGTATAGAATTCAAACAAGAAGACAATTAAAAAAATTCGGCATACAAGCAACTTCGCGTTCAAAAGAATTTTCAGAAGAAGAATTAACTAAAATGTTAATAGAAGTAAGATATATAAATAGTAAAGAAGATTATAGAGATGCTAAACTAGATTCCGTAAAACGAGATATACAAGGAATGGATGTAGATACAAGTATTAAATTTATTAGTAGTGATGAAAGAGTTTATGGAGGTTTGGAAAATTTAGGAGAAGTAGAAGCAGATAGATATTATAAAGGAATTGTAGCAACAATGTTTTCTGGAAAAGATAGAGGAAAAATAACACAAATGAAATGTTATAAGAAAACAGAAAATGGAGATAAATATAGTTTCTTATTATTTGTAAATGGAAAAAAGCCAAGTGTATATTTATATTCTCCTAAAAGTAAAAGAATTGTAGAATGTAGTTTAGAAACTTTAACAGAATTAGAAGATGAAGGACTACAAATAGGAAAAAAACAAAAAAGAGGAAATGAAAAAATGCTTGATAAATTGTTAAAAAAGGAAAGAAACAAAAAAGAAAGAAACAACATTGGAGATGAAGCAAGATAATATGATAACTAAAGAAATAGAAGGAAAAATCAAAAGAAATATACCCAAAGAGGTATATAAAGGAACACCTGAAGATGTAGAAATAAAAAAAGCGTTATATACATATATAGAGCTTGCTAGAAGTAAATCTTTCGATGAAAGATATTATTTAGGAAGTGATAGATTAGCAAAAAAAATTGTAAAACAAGCATACGAAGATAGCAAAAGTGAGAACTTTGAAAGAACATTAAAAAAGAAAAAACTTATATGTATTTCTATGGCACATACATACAAAAGAATTTTAAACATTTTAGGAATTACTTGTGAAGTATTTAAAGTGAGAAATTCAGACCATTTGTATAATGTTATAAAATTAAAAGATGGAAAAGAAATTTATGCTGATGTACAAAAAGATTTATACAGGATTCATACTAAAAGAAGATTAAAAAATTTCTACTCATTGGAAGAAGAAGACTTTTTACCAGAAGATAGATTAGTTGATATGTTAATACAATTAGATTATATTAGAGATAGAGAGAGCTATTATAATAGAGATGATAAAATAGAAGCTGTAAGAAAAAAAGTAGAAAATCTTGGCCCTGATAAAGCTTTAGATGTTATATTTAATTCTAGCGAACTTTTTACAGGATTGGAAAACTTAGAAACTTCAGAAGCATATAGTTATTATTATTCTTTAAGAAGAGATATTTTGGATAGAAAAACATTTAAAAGAACATATCAATTTTCATGTGCTAAATTAGATGAAAAAAAAGAGCCTAAAGATTTTACTTTTTGTATTTATCCAGATACTTATGATTATAAAACAGTAAAACCTTATTTATATTCTAAAAAAGAAGGAAGAATGTTACCTTGTGATTTACAAACATTAGATAAATTACAAAGTGAAGGCTTGAAATTAGGAAGGCTAGGAATAGAAACTAGAGTAGGAAGATTAAAAAGATATATGAAAAAAGCTGTGAAGGAAAGTGAGAAAATAGAAGGAAGAGAAAGATAATAGATATACAAAAATTTGTTTTGTATATCTATTGACTTTTTAAGATTAAATATATATAATTAGCAAAGTTAAAGATATTAAAATATGAGGTGATAGTGTGAAAGAAGAGTTTTTAAATATACTTAGACAAGTAAAAAGAGATGGAATAGAGGATGTAATAAATTTCTTAGAAAAATCAGACTTTTTCATAGCACCAGCAAGCACAAGATTTCATGGAAATTATGAAGGCGGTTTAGTAGAACATAGTTTAAAAGTATATGAAATATTAAAACATAAAGTTGCAAATTGTATAATGGATATAAATATACCAGAAGAATCAATAATAATAATTGGTTTATTACATGATATTTGTAAAACAAACTTTTATAAAGTAGATTATCGTAATGCAAAAAATGCATTAGGCGTATGGGAAAAAGTACCATATTATACAGTAGATGATACTATACCATATGGCCATGGAGAAAAATCAGTTATGATGATAACAGAATATATGAAATTAACTCCAGAAGAGAAATATGCAATTAGATGGCATATGGGTTACACTGAGCCAAAAGAAAATTATAATGCAATAGGAGCAACATATAAAAAATATCCAATAGCGTTATTAACACATGAAGCAGATTTAGAAGCAACTTATTTTTATGATACATAGGAAAATAGATAAGAAAGAGAGAAAATAAAATGTTAGCATATATTAAGGGAAAATTAGAAATGAAAATGACAGGATATATTGTAATAGATGTAGGAGGTCTAGGTTACAAAGTATTTATGTCAGAAGCAGGAATTGAAAAATTGGGAAATATCGGAGATACTGTAAAAGTACATACTTATTATAGAGTAAGAGAAGATGACATTAGCATATATGGATTTAATACATTAGAAGAACTAAAAATGTTTGAATTATTATTAGGAGTAAGTGGGGTAGGTGCAAGAACAGCTTTAACAATGCTTGCAACTTGTACTCCATCAGAGTTTGCTTTAGCAATAGTTTCAGAAGATGTTAAAGCTTTAACTGCTATACCAGGAATAGGACCAAAATCAGCTAAAAGAATAATATTAGAACTTAAAGACAAGATAAAGAAAGAACAAGAGGTAGAGGCAATAAAAGAACAAATAGATAATAAACGAAAAGATGATAGTAAATCAAAACTTAGTGAAGCAATAGAAATAAAAGGAAAAGTAGATGAAGCAATGGCAGCGCTTCAAGTACTTGGATATAATAAAAAAGAAATAGAAAAAGTATTTGAAAAAATAGATGCAAAAGAATTATCAACAGAAGATTTAATCAAAAAGGGACTAGGTTTGTTAAGTAGATAATATAAAAGAAACATTGGATAGGAGGGACAATGATGGATGCAAATGAGCCTTTAGCTTTTCGTATGAGACCAAAAACATTGGATGATTATGTAGGACAAGAACATGTTTTAGCAAAAGATAAAGTATTATATAGAACAATAAAAGCAGATAGATTATCAAGTATAATATTATTCGGACCTCCTGGATGTGGAAAGACATCACTTGCAAGAGTAATTAGTGAGACAACAAAATATAAATTTTATAAAATAAATGCAGTAACAGCAGGAGTAGCAGATATAAAAAGAGCAATTGAAGAAACTAAAAACTTTATGCTAAATCCAGCAGGAAAAAGTATATTATTTATAGATGAGATACATAGGTTTAATAAATTACAACAAGACGCACTTCTTCCATATGTAGAAAATGGAACAATTATTTTAATTGGAGCAACAACTGAAAATCCTTATTTTGAAGTAAATAAAGCTTTAATTTCAAGGTCAATGGTAATTAAATTAAATCCGCTAACAGAAGATAATATATATCAAATATTAAAAAATGCCTTAGTAAAAAAAGAAGGCCTTGGAGATTATAATATAAAAATAGAAGAAGAAACTTTAAGAAAACTAGCATCTATTAGTAATGGTGATGTAAGAACAGCTTTAAATGGCCTTGAGATTGCAACATTAACTACTGCAATGAGTGAAGATGGTTATATTCATTTGACAGATGATATCATTAAGAATAGTGTTCAAGAAAGAAAAGCAGTATTTGATAAAAATGGAGATTCTCATTATGATAATATAAGTGCGTTTATTAAATCGATGAGAGGTTCAGATCCAGATGCAGCAGTATTTTATTTAGCAAGAGCATTAAATGGAGGAGAAGATCCAATGTTTCTAGCAAGAAGAATTACAATATGTGCATCTGAAGATGTTGGTATGGCAAATCCTAACGCTTTGGTTGTTGCAAATAGCGCTATGCAAGCAGTTCATATGATAGGAATGCCAGAAGCAAGAATATTACTTTCAGAGGCAGCAATTTATGTTGCAACATCTCCAAAATCAAATGCATCTTATATGGCAATAAATAAAGCTTTAGAAGATGTTAAAAATAAAGACACAGGAGAAGTTCCAATGCATATAAGAAATGCACCAATAGAAGGCATGAAAAACTTAGGTTATCATGAAGGATATAAATATCCACATGATTATCCAGGACACTATGTAGAACAACAGTATCTTCCAGACAAGATGCTTGGAACAAAATATTATGATGATAGTGATATTCCAGACAAATTAGATAAAACAAATAAAAATAATACATAAAAAAATAGAAAAGAAAAAATGGATAAAAATTAGTAAAAAAATAATAAAAAAATAAAAATTGGAAAACCTACTATAAAGTAGGTTTTTATTATGTTAAAAAAAGGATTAATTGGAATAATTGCGGGGATAATTAGCGGTTTATTTTCAACGGGTGGTGGAATGATAATAGTTCCAGCATTTATACATTTACTAAATATGGAAGATAGCAAAGCTAGAGGGACTTCAGTTTTTTGTATTTTACCAATGGTAATAACTAGTAGTATTTTCTATTATCAGGGAAATTACATTAATTGGAGGACTGCTATTCTTTGTGCTATGGGTGGAACTATTGGAGGATATTTTGGTGCGAAATTATTAAAAAAATTACCAGAGAAAATATTAAAAATTGCATTTACAGTATTTTTAGTTTATGTATCTTTTAGAATGTTAACAAGTTAAATAAAGGAATGGTTTTATGTTTGAAGTATTAATTGGAGCAGTTTCTGGAATTGTTTCAGGAACTGGCATGGGAGGAGGAACAATACTTATATTTCTTCTTACATTTGTTATGGGAGTAGATCAAAGAGTAGCACAAGCAACAAACTTGATATTTTTTATACCTACATCTATAATTGCTATAATTGTAAATTTAAAAAATAAAAATTTGGACATAAAAACAGGAATTATAATTTCAGTATTTGGAATATTTGGAGCAATTGTAGGAGCAAATTTAGCAATTCATATGGATGTAAATATTTTAAAAAGATGTTTTGGTATTTTCCTTAGCTTAATTGCTATAAATGAAATATATTCCATAACAAAAAAGTATAAAAAAGTAAAAAATAAAGAATAATAAATAAAAAAGAGAGGTGAATTTTATGAAATTTATAAAGGGAGTTATGATAGGAGGATTAATTACAACAGGTTTAGTTATGATGTATGCTGAAAGTGGTAAGATGAATAAAAAAACAGTAATGAGACAAGGAAAAAAGATGGCTAAAAAAATGGGGATTATATAAAAAATAGGGAGGCACTAATTGTGCCTCCCACTTCAAAGCAATTAAGCTTTGAAGTTCCGATAAGGAGTTTTAAATAATGAATCTGCTGTAAAGGCTTAGGAGGAGAGACAACTCATTAAAATATAACTCCTTTAATCGGACATGCAATGGTTGCATATTGCAACCTCGTAAATATATTACCATGAAATATCAGGTTTTGTCAATTTTCTACATAAATTAGCAGAAAAAAAGAGTAAATCTGCTTTTAATATTTTTCTTTTGAATTTTAACTGGTAATATATGGTAATTGTCTGTTTT
>CALXFI010000010.1 GCA_944387535.1 uncultured Clostridia bacterium
AAAACCTTTTTAATTTCAATACTTTCTGGGATTATAGGTGATTTATTTTTACCGTTCTGGAATGTTACTTCGGTGTGCACAGTACTTTTACTTATCCCAAATTTTTTAGCTGCTCCTCTTACTGTATCTTTTGTTTCTATAATATAATGTGCGAGTATTACACTACGCTCTTCTATTGATATACCTTTCATACAGCTTTAACTCCTTTTATTTCAAGAATACTTTTGTTTAATTGTATTCTTATCTTTTTGTTATTAGAACTCATAAGTTTTTTATGTTGTTTTTTGGGACGGGGTCAAAAAACAGCACGGCAATAAAAAAGAATATAACCTTAACTCGCTATATTCCTTACAAACCTTTTATATTTTCTCCTTTAACATGCAAAACCAATTATTTTCCTGTTCTGCTCTTTATACTCAAAATTAGAAATTACATTCTCAACATCTACTTTTTTTATCAAATTAACATTATCTTTTTCTAAACTTACTCTATTTGCCTGTTCTATTTTTATTTTCTCAAAAATACTTCTAACATATCTTCCATTAGAAAAATTCTCTTCTTGCTTTGCTTTATCAAAATGTTCCAGCAAAAATGGCTTTATGTTTCTTGATAACTTATAATTTTCGCTCCTGCATAATTGTTTAAATATCTCATATAATTCTTCTGAAGTATAATCTGGGAACTCTATCTTAAACTGTATTCTACTTTCAAAACCTGGATTTGTATTTAACAAATGTTCCATTTCATTTGTATAGCCTGCAAGTATCACACAAAGATTATCTCTATTATCTTCCATCCCTTTTAATAATGTTGCTACACACTCTGCCCCATAATCTCCACCTATTTCATCTTGTATATATGATGCTATTGAATATGCTTCGTCAATAAACAAAACTCCTCCTAAAGCTTTATCAATCATCCTTTGGGTCGCTGGTGCAGTTTGTCCTACATATTGTGCTATCAAATCTTTTCTTTGTGCCTCAACAAATATATTTTTGTCAGATAATATTTTTTCTTCAGCAAAAATTTTTCCAACTATTCTTGCAACTGTTGTTTTTCCTGTTCCTGGATTTCCATTAAAACACATATGTAACATTGGCATATTTTTACGATTTTTGCTTATTTTTATATAATTTACAACCTTTTTTATTTGCATTTTCACACTATCTAATCCTATCAAATTGTCTAGTTCTTCTAATCCCGTCTTTTTAACATTTTCTTTTTTGGCAGTTTTATTATCCTTTTTCAATATTTTAGATACATCATTTTCATTATTAATTTTACAATTTACAAATATATTTATCATATCATTTTTTATTTTCCAATATGGCTTATTAGAAAAATTTTTAATTATTTCTCTACTATACACAAATTTATTAGAGTCCATAAATTTTCTTATATATTGTTCTTTTTCCTGTCTAGAAATGCTTTCTACCTTCATTGCCCAGGATACACACCTGTTTAATACTGCATTTACTTCTCCTTCTATAAAATAATCTTCCAAAACAATAAATGCTTTTGTTGGCATTTTCTCAATAAATACTTCTAATATATGCTTAAGCTCTAGTATATCCTTTCTCATATTACTAAAATCTATTACTATAATGCCTTCTTCAATTGATTTTGTATCAAACCTTTTTAAATCTATTTTTTCTAAATTCAAATATAGAACTTTAGGATTTAAGATTATCTTATTTTTATAATAAACATCAGCAATTACAGCAATTAATTCTTCATATAGGTTGTAAGCTGATTCGTTTCTTATTACAATATTATAATTTTCATTTTTTATTTTCCAATCATATTTATTCATAAACTTTGAAAATCTAATTATATTCCTTAATGTGTTTTTGTTTTTGCTTAAACCTATCAAATTATCAAGCCTACTCAAGATTTTTTCATTTTCTTCATCTAATAATTCTTCTTTCAATTCCATAAAAAACAACCCCTTTACTTAATATATTAAATATTATACATTTAAGTAAAAGAGTTTTAAAGCTCATTGGTCACGTATTGTACTTTTAATGTACATCCTATAATTCTTCTTTTCACTTCTTTCTTTAAATTTCTATTATTTTTCTTTTTTCTTTCCACTTTTCATATAATTTCTCATATTTTTCTTTACTTGCAATATCACCAATATCAGAATAATGTTTTATTAATTCATCATAACCAAAATCAGTAATTAGAATATGGTTATTTGCTTCTGCTAAGTCTATTACTTCCGCTAATTTATCATAATTAGGTGTATAATACATATACCAGTTTTGCATACACATATATGGTTCATCATCATCTGGATTTTCTTTCAAATAGTCTAATAACATTTTTCTTGCTTTTTCTTCTTTCCCGTATCTAAAATAACTATCTGCAAGTTCTACTAAAATAGTTCGTCTAAGTTCTTTACCTACTTCTATATTATTATCCATTTTGCTTAATACTTCTATTTCTTCTTTTATAATCCCATTATTAAATTCACTATAATATTGTAATAACTCTATATAATCGTCAAGCATTTCGCTAGCATTACTACTATAATCTTTTAAAATATCATCTATTACTTTTATATCTTTTGTATTTCTTTCTTTCAATATCTCAATCATTACATCTACCATTTCCTGGTAATATTCTAATAATTTCTTATCAACAACACTTAATTCTTGTTTTGTTCCAAATTGATAAGCTGATGTGCTTTGTAATGCCATACTATCTATTTGCTCATCTAATCTAATTATTTTTTCTATTTTACTATCCATATTTTTTCTCCTACCTATTCTACATTTCTTTTTTTATAAATTCTACCTAAAAATTCATCTGAAATTACTTTGGCTTAGCATACATAAAATCATTTTTAAGTAGTATTTATCTGTCTATTTGCTTCTAAAACTTATATTGTGTTATAAAAAGTACTTTTTTATTTCAAAATACTTTTATTTAATTGTATTAGTGCTGTTTTTTGACCCCGTCCCAAAAAACAGCACACATTTTTCTTTCTATTCTACATTTCTTTTATTATTATAAATTCTATCTAAAAATTCATCTGGATATGCTTTATCTAGAAAAATATCTAAATCATTTTTAGCTGGTATGTTTTCTCTTCTTTCTTGTTGTCTGCTTGATGCTAGTGCAGATATTGTAATGTCAAATATCATAAACAACATCAAAAATACTGTTAAAATTCTAATACTTTTCTTATAAATAAGTGGTTCTATTTTTTCTAGCCAAGGATATACAATTTTTAAAAATGCTACTGCTATTATTCCCCAATATACGCAATACAATAAACAAGTTCTTCCATTTAAGTTAAAGAAAAAGTTACTATAATCCCAAGAAATAGTACCAAAAAATATCTCTTGGAAAAATGAACATAAGTATTCTAAAACGCCACCCATTATCATCCCTGCGAAAAATGCATCTTTTGGTTCTTTAAACTTTCGTATCAAAAAATAATAAGCAACTGCCCCCATTCCATATACTTGTACAAATGGTCCATATATCAGTCCTTGTCTAATTACTAAAGATCTTGTATATACTGTTGCATATAACATTTCAGCTATAAAACCAAACACACTTCCTATAATAAAAATCCAGAATATCTTTATTATGAAATTAATTATTTTTGCTATTTTATTTTCCTTCATTTATTTCCTCATTTTTATTCTATAATATCTTTTATTACTTCTCCTGCAATTATCATCCCACAAACAGATGGAACATATGATATACTTCCAGGAGTTTTCTCTTTTAATACTGGTTCTTCTTTCGAATATACTACTTTTACATCCTTTATATTTCTTTTTCTTAATTCTTTTCTAATTGTTCTTGCTAATGGGCATACATCTGTCTTATAAATATCTGTTACTTCAAATTTAGTAGCATCTAATTTATTTCCTGCTCCCATTGCTGATATAATAGAAACTCCTTCTTTTTTTGCTCTTTCTATTATATTAATTTTAGTTTTTACTGTGTCTACTGCATCTATTACATATGAATAACTTGCATCTATTAATTCTTGTTCTTCAAAATCTAAATTTTTAGGATTATATATTTCTACATTTGCTTGTGGATTTATTTCTAAAATTCTTTTTTTCATAACCTCTATCTTACTTTGCCCTACTGTATTTACGTTACTATGTATTTGCCTATTTATATTAGTTACATCTATATTATCTGGATCTACTAATACCAAATTTCCAACGCCTGCTCTTACTAATCCTTCTACTGCAAATGAACCTACTCCACCTATTCCGTATATAATTACTTTTGCATTTTGTAATTTTTCTAAAGCTACTCTTCCTATTAGTTTTTCTGTTCTATCTTTCCAATTTTCTTCCATTTTACTTATTATCCTTCGTTACTATTTTCTTTTCTCTCATTTTGAATTATTATAGCATATAAATCAAAACTATGCTATAATAGTTATATAATTTCTTTAAATTGTTGGGAGAGTAAGATATGATAAGAATTAGTAATATAAAAATATACGATGATATAGATGAAAACAACTTAATAAATATTGCAGCAAGAAAATTTAAAATTGATAGAAATGATATTTTAGAGTGGCACATATCAAAAAAGTCAATTGATGCGAGAAAAAAGGACAATGTTCATTATAATTATTCTATTGATTTAAAACTAAAAAATGAAAATAAGTATAAAAAATTTGATACAATAAAAGAACAATCAATACCAAATATAAAAGTAAATAATTTAATTAATAAGAAAGCAATTATAGTTGGAAGTGGTCCTAGCGGCCTTTTTGCTGCACTTACTTTAATACAAAACGGTATTAAACCTATTATTATTGAACAAGGCTCACCAGTTGAAGAAAGAGAAAAGCAAGTTGAAGTTTTTAGAAAAACTGGTAAATTAGATACTCTATCAAATGTACAATTCGGTGAGGGTGGTGCTGGAACATTTTCAGATGGCAAACTAACAACAGGCATACACTCTCCTTTTTGTAAAAAAGTTTTAGAAGAATTTGTAAACTTTGGAGCTCCTGAAGAAATTTTATATTTATCAAAACCACATATTGGAACAGATAAATTGATTCAAATCATAAAAAATATGAGAGAATATATAATTTCTAAAGGCGGAAAGTTCTTATTTAATACTAAGGTTATTGATTTCAACATCGAAAATAATAAAATTTCTTCTGTTATTTGCATAGATAAAAATTCTACATGCGAAATACATGCTTCTCATATAATATTAGCAATTGGACATAGCTCAAGAGATACTTTTCAAAAGTTATATGAAAAAGGCATCAATATGGAAAAGAAAAACTTTTCTGTAGGTGTTAGAATAGAACATTTACAAGAAGATATAAATAAAGCTCAATATGGAAAAAGTAAGTTAAAACTTCCTCCTGCTACATATAAACTTTCTTGTCATTTGCCTAATGGTCGTTCTTGCTATACATTTTGTATGTGTCCAGGTGGTGTTGTCATTGCTTCTTCTAGTGAAGAAAATACAATTGTAACTAATGGTATGAGTAATTTCTTAAGAGATGGTAAAAATGCAAATTCAGCAGTACTTGTAAATGTTACACCAGATGATTTTCCAAATCCATCACCTCTTGCTGGTATTTACTTTCAAAAAGACTTAGAGGAGAAAGCATTTGAATTAGGCGGTAAAAATTATTTTGCACCTGTCCAAAGAGTAGAAGATTTTTTAAATGACAGAAAATCAGAATTTATTGGAAAGGTTAAACCTACCTATTTACCAGGTGTTACCTTATCTAATTTACAAGAAATTTTACCTGACTTTGTAACAAGCACTTTAAAACAAAGTATTACTTATTTTGATTCTAAACTAAAAGGTTTTGCAAACCCAGACGCTATTTTAACAGGAGTAGAAACTAGAAGCTCTTCACCTGTTAAAATTCCAAGAGATGAAAATTTAGTTTCTAATATTTTAGGAATATATCCTTGTGGTGAAGGTGCAGGTTATGCAGGTCGGTATTATGTCAGCAGCAGTAGATGGAATCAAATGCGCTATTGCAGTTTTAGAGAGTTAAGTTTTAGCTTAACTCTCTAATTGCTTCTTCTATACAATCAACTAAATATTCCACATCTTCTTTAGTATTTGACTCTCCAAATGTTATTCTTAATGCTCCTTTTGCCATTTCATCTGATAAGCCTATTGCTTTTAATACATGAGATGGGCTAGAATCTCCTGCTGAACATGCAGAACCACTAGATGCACATATTCCTTTTGCATCTAATTTTAAAAGTAAATTCCCACCATCTATTCCCTCAAATGAAAAGTTTGCATTTGAAGGCACTCTTAATTTTCTAGAGCCATTTAATACTGCTCCAGAAATTCTTTCTTCAACTAAATTTATATAATAATCTCTTACCCCTTGTAAATATTCCATATTTTTTGCCATATTTATTCTTGCGATTTCACAAGCTTTTCCTAAACCCACCATTCCTGGTACATTTTCCGTTCCTGCTCTTTTATCTCTTTCTTGATGACCTCCATCTATTAATTTTTCTATTTTTATTCCATTTTTTATATATAATGCTCCTATTCCTTTTGGTGCATATAATTTGTGTCCTGATAGTGATAACATATCTATTCCCATTTTCTTTACATCAATTGGAATATGTCCGAACTCCTTGCACACTATCTGTGTGGAATATTATATTATACATTTTTGCAATACGAGAGATTTCATAAACAGGCTGTATTGTTCCTATTTCATTATTTACACTCATTATACTAATTAATATTGTATCATTTCTAATATTTCTTCTTAATTCTTCTAAATCTACTATTCCATCTTTATTAACATCTAAATATGTTACTTTAAATCCGTATCTTTCTAATTTTTGACAGGTATGTAATACTGCTGGATGTTCTATTTTAGATGTTATTATATGTTTTCCTCTTCCAGAATAATTATATGCTATTCCCTTTATTGCCATATTATCACTTTCAGATCCACCAGATGTAAAATACACTTCACTTGGCTCACAATTTATCAATAGCGCTATTCTTTTCCTTGCTTCTTCAATCGCTCTTTTTGCTTCCCTTCCTAAACTATATAATGATGATGGATTTCCACATTTTTCACCTAAAAAAGGTAGCATTTCTTCTAATACTTCTTCCTTTACAGGTGTTGTTGCAGCATGATCAAAATATCTAATTTTCATAAAATTTCCTCCAAAATTAAATAAAATAAATAACTATAAAAACATTATTACTAATTATTATATTCACTTTATTTCTAAAACTTGTTTGATTCTTTCAAGATTTTCTATAACTGCATTGTAACCATATTTGAAACAGCTATCTAATTTTTCTACATCAAACAAACCGGTTTTATCTGTTTCTATTGTTAATATAAAATCACTTGTTTCTAAACTTTCTTCTGATATTTTATTGCCCATTATATCTAATGTTCTCATGCCCAAATCCATAATATTACTAGAACTATCTACGTCGTCTGCCTTAAAGTTTATTGCAATTACTTTATCTGCTCCTTGTTTTCTAACTTCCAAAACAGGTACATTATCTAATACTCCTCCATCATAAAAACTATGACCCTCATATTCACAAGGACAAAATATTGCAGGGAAGCTACTACTTGCTCTTACCGCCTTTCCTACCCCTATATCTGTTATATATTTATCAGTATTTTCCACATCTGGTACACAATTTGTGAATATATATTCCTGAGCATTCTTTACATCTACTGCTGTTATGACAAGTGACATACCCGATACTTCTCCTACACTATTTACACCTTTTCTTAATGCTAATTTATCATAAACTTTTTCTAAACTAGAACCTGTTTTTAATCCTGCAACCTTATTTTCTCTACCAAGCAACTTAGAAAGCACATATCCAGAATTTAAACCAACAATTTCTTTAGAATACATTTTAAATGCTTCAAATATATAAGAAGGTGAATATCCAATAGCATATAAAGACGCTATCAACGCTCCTGAACTCGTTCCACCTATTACATCAAAAAAAATCCCATTATCCTCAAAAGCTTTTAGTGCACCTGCATGTGCTATTCCTCTTATTCCTCCACCTGACAACGCTAAACCTAACAAAATACCACTTCTTTCCTTTTTAATAGTATTTACTATTTTTTATTTTTTAAACAGAAAAAAAGTTACTATTCCTAGTAGCTTTAAAATATTTTTATATACTTTTTCTATCTTTTTTGGTTTTTCTAATTTTTTTTGATATCTTTTGCGTTTTTTCATAATACCACTTTATAATATAAATTTATTATTATACAAACTCCAAAAAATAGGAAATAACCTTTTGTTATTCCCTATTTAAGAAACTTTTTATAATTTTTCTATTTTATTCACTTACTGTTGTATCTACTATTTCATCTGTAGTTGGCTCTACTGTCTGTGTTGTTATTGTCTCTTGTTCTTGTGCATTATTTGCATCAGTATAATAGAACTCTCCAAAACCATATTGTACTCTGTAATATGTTCCTATAAAATATGGCTCTGTATCTTCATTTAAAGTATAAGTTGGAGCTAAAACTTCTTCACCTTTTGAATTTACAACTCCCCATTTTCCATCTAACCTCACACCTGCAAAACCATATTCATTAAATTCTGTAACTTTATCATATTTAGCTTCTACAACTGTATTTCCATTTTTATCTGCAAATCCCCATTTGTCTCCTTCTTTTTTAGCAAATAAAGTATTGTTTGGATATACTTCTGTATTTTTTAATTCCTTACCATCTTTATCAAAATATCTAGTTTCCGTATCATTAGATATTTTAATATAATTATCTTTAACCTCTACTTTTGCATTTTGCATCTGACAAAGTTCTGTCATATCTTTTGAATATAATTTTGTCATATTATCAGCAGTTGTACTTGCTTGTATAACATTTGTCCCTTCAATTTTTTGAAGTGCATCATTATTTAATTCTATCTTAACATTATCATCATCATCAATTACTCCAAGTTTTGACTGTTCATTGCTTGCAATAAAGTAATTATCAAATAAGTATTCTAGATAATTATACTTTTCATCAATTACTTGCTCTCCCTCTTTGTTTATTACGCCATATTTCGTTCCGTTGCTATTATCAATTCTTATTTTATACTTTTCATTAGGAGTATTTAATATGGCTACATTAGTATCAATATTTGCTTGTGTTCCGGAAGTATTATATACAGTAGTTCCTTGGGCATTTTTAGCATATAAATAAATACCTGTAATATCTATTTGGCTATATTCTGTTGGTACTATTATGTTTCCATCTAAATTTGCAATTCCAAATTTTTTACTTTTTTCTATTGTAAATAATTTATTGCTTTCATCATATTCAATAGATTGATACTCATTTGGAATTAATTCTTCGTCATTTTTCATTATTCCAAATTGACCATTTCTAGCACATAATATATAAGCGTTCTCATCATCCTTAATCCCTATTACTCTAGATAACTGGTTATATTCTGGTTCTAATAATATTTTTCCATCATGATTTATATATCCATATCTATATCCCTCATCTGTTGTATTAGATATAATATATCCTGCAAATTTATAGTTATTCTCAGATGTATAATATCCATCTACCGTAATTTTATCATATTTAATATCTACTAATTTATTCCCTTTAATATTGATTACTCCATATTTTCCATCTTGCTTAACTAATAATTCTCCTTCTTTATAAGGTAACCCCTCTATTGACTCATAAATTGGCTTTGTTATTCTTTTTCCATCAAAATTAACAAGCCCAAATTTTCCGTTTTCCTCATATTTTAATACACTTTTTTCATACTTTAAGTCGCTAGAAATATTTTGTAATTGTATTGGTTCTACATTTTGATAATCTGTTAATATTTCTTCTTTTCTTTCATTTAGGACTTTTGTGTTATCACCTTCATAGCATACATATAAAGCTTTTTCAGGATTTGGTATTATTACATTATCAAACTCAGTATCAACAATCGTGTTTCCGCTTCTATCTATTACTCCTGATAAATTATCTTTTTTTAAAACAAAATAATTATAAGTACTTACTTTTTCTATTTCGTATTCTTTAGCATTCTTATTTATAAAATATATAGAAATTGCTACAACAATTGCTACTACTAATACCCCAATTATAATGTTACGAATTATAAAATTTCTCTTCATCTTTAAAATCCCTTCTTTACTCTTCTTTTTCTCCTTGTTCTTCATCCTCTTCTACATTATTTTTACAAGCTTTTACTTTTATTATTCTTTTATCTTCATATTCTTCAATTTTATATGTTACTTTATCTGTTTCAATTATAGGATTTTCTTCATCTTTTGGTATTCTTCCTAACTCTTCTTGTAAATATCCAGATAAGGTATCATAATCTCCTTCTGGAATTTTTGCATCTAATAGTTTATTAACATCATAAATTGGAAGACTTCCTGACAATAAATAAGTATTTTCATCTATTTTTTCATATTCTTTTTCCACTTTATCATATTCATCATAGATATCACCAACTAACTCTTCTAGAATATCTTCCATTGTAATTAATCCTGCTGTTCCACCATATTCATCTACTATAATTGCGATTTGCGTTTTATTTTTTTGTAATTCTTTAAATACTTCATTTATTAATCTATTTTGTGATACAAAATATGCCTCTTTAACTACATTCTTTACTTTAAAAGACTTTTTATCAATATTTTTTAATACATCTTTAACATATAAAATACCTTTTATTTCGTCTATTGTTTCATCATATACAGGTATTCTACTATAACGGAACTCTTCTTTTTCTAATTCTTCCATTAGCTCTTCTTTGCTAATGTTTATATCTACCGCAAATATATCTTTCCTATGTCTCATAATTTCAGATACTGTTATATCATTAAATTCAAATACATTATTTATTAATTCTTTTTCTTCTTCCTTAATAGCTCCGCTTTCTTCACCTTGGTCAACCATCATCTTAATTTCTTCTTCTGTTACTTGTTCTTGGTCTGTTTCACCTACACCAAATATTTTTGAAATACCATTTGTAACAAAAGTTAATAATTTTACAAATGGTGAAGTTAAAATAAAAATTGCTCTAATTACACCTATACTTCCAAATGATATTTTTTCATAATACTTCATCGCAAGTCTTTTTGGTACTAATTCCCCAAATACTAATGTGAAGAAAGATAGTATGATTGTGATTAATACAATTGATATACTATTCCATACTCCTTGACTAAAAAATGGCATTATGTCATGCAAAATTGGTGATAATCTTGCTGCAAATGCGTCTGATGCAAACGCACTTGATAAAAACCCTGCTAAAGTGATTCCTATTTGTATTGTTGCTAGGAACTTACTTGGTGATTTCAACATTGCTTCAATTTGTTTTGCTTTTTTGTTTCCTTCTTTCGCTTGTTTTTCTATTTTAGCATCATTTAATGAGATAAAAGCAATCTCACTTGCTGCAAAAAATGCATTGATAAAAATAAGTATTACTAAAACAACGAGTTGTGCTAACATTAAAAAATCGACTCTCCTTTTTTATTTAAAATTTTACATTTATATTTTACCAAAAACTAAATATAAATTCAACTAAAAATACCTCTTATTAAAAATTTTCTAAACTTTTTATTCATCTAACATCAGTTTTGTTTTTGTATCTTTTAATTTCTTTAGTTGTTCTTTTTCCTCTTCCTTAACACTTTTTTAGGTGTGGGGAAATCTTCTGGCATAGTTCCACCAATATCTTTTATTGCTTTTCTTACAGTACTACCTACTTCATAGTGAGTTATAGTTGCTTTACCTGAACTGTCTACTTTTTCTTTTTTTAATTTTTCCTCTGTTTGAGATATTCTAAACAATTTTTTTATTTCTTCAAAACTTCTATATTCTTCTGCTTTTAAATTGCTCATATATATCAATTCTCCATTTTTATTTATTTTCAATGTTTTCTTACAGTATCAACGATTTTGCTGATGTTAGCAAAATGGTAAAAGTGTATAGTTTATTTTTATTTTTTATAAAAAAGCCAAATAGCAACTAAATTACTATTTGACTTCTCTTTTTACATACCTGTAACAGGTAATTTTTTAACTTCTAAGCTTTTTACCTCCTTACTTGTTTTTGTTGTTTCAATTTCTGGGATATCTTCTTTTCTATTATTTACAGTAACAGTAACTTCTTGATTTAAACTTATATCGACTTTAATTAATTGATCATAAAGTTCATAACCATCAATCGTTTTGGTTTCTTTTAGATAATAAGTACCAGGTACTAAATTTGGTATTTCAACTTTTCCTTCTTCATTAGTTTTTAGATTTGTATATACAGGATTTTCATTTTCATCTAATAATGCAAATTCCACTCCTTGTAAAACATCTCCACTTTCTTGGTCTTTTTTTATGACTGTAATTTTAGTTTCATTTTTAAAATATGTATCACTTGCACTTCCTGTTCCGTCTTCATATGTTGCTGCAGTTAAAGCATAATCTTGGTTACTGCTATTTGGAGCTTTTCCATATAATATAGGCTTTGTATCTATTTTGGCCTGGACTGTTAAATTAATTTTACCTTCTTCTGTTAAATTTTTGATAGGAATTAATATTTTAAACTTTTCATTAGGCATAAATTCTGTTTTTTCTTGATTGTTTTCGTCTGTTAATTTTATTCCTCCTAAATCTTTAGCATTTTCTTTAGATACAGTTATTTTATAATTAGATATATTGGCTCCAGCTGTTACACTATATGTTTTTGATACATAATTTTTATCTATATTATCTTGTTTCCACTCAGAGTCATCTTTATTGATTGTAATAGTACTAGAAATTTTTGTTTCACTAGAATTATTTGCATCATTTACTATTTTCTTAAGTGCATTAAGTGTTCTTTGTCCTGCTTCGCCTATTGGTTCATAATCCTCTATTCTATTTCCATGTATATAACAATAAACAGCTTGTTTAGTTGCTGCAAATGCTTCTTCTTTGTTTGCAACACCTAATTCCTCTATTGTTTTATATGGATATCCATTTATAATTACTCTCCATAAACCAACATCATTAATAGCATCTGTTACAGAAACCGTATATCCATCTCCTTCTGCTCCTTGTTTAGTTTTATCCAAACAATAAGCCGGATAATGTTCTCCATTATAGGTATATTCAACATATTTTGTTATTACTCTGCTTCCTTTATATCTTAATAATTGCCCACAATCTCCCACTTCATAAATATGCGCTGAGTCAATACTTTGGGCATAAGCAACATTTACAAAACCTAAAAAGCTTAATACTAATGAAGCCATTACTATAAATAATTTTCTTATTTTATTTTTTATACTTCCTTTTCTCTTAAATTCTATTATATTATTTTTTTCCAAATTATTCTTCCTCACTTTCTTTTATTTCTTTTCCTTGTATACATCTTCTGTATTCTGGCTGATTTTCTACACATGTAATTAGTGTTATCGTATTTTCATCTGTATCTTCTAAATACGTCCAATCTGTATCCTTTATGATTATGTGTTTTGTAACTATATATTCTTTTGTTTCTCCTTGATAGTTATAAAAAATACTATCTCCTTCTTTTAGTTCTTTTAATCTTGAAAAATAATTATTTTTATAACCTCTATTATGTGCTGCTAGCCCCACATTTCCTTTATCCTTTTTAGTTTCTTCAAAATGTCCTATGTAATCTTCCATTATTTCTTTTGTAGTTCCTTCTTTTATATCTGCTTTTAAGTTTATCTTTGGTATTTCTAAATACCATGTATTTTTTTCATCTTCTGTCTTTTCTTCTACAACTTCATTTGTTTTTTCTTGAATTGTATTTTCGACCTCAAATCCTGCTTTTAATGAACTTTTATGTGTAAAAGTATCATAATTTGAAAAAAATAATTGTGAGACAACAAAAATAATTAACGATATAAAAAGACTAAGTAAATTAATATATATAGAACTATATCGAAACATTCTATATATTTCCTCCTTATTAAGTTGATTTTCCTTTTTGAAATTTTTTAGAATAAAAATTCAAATACAATTAATTGATCAAAATTGTTCTGAGTTAACTCTTTATATATAATATCACATTTTATATAATTTGTAAAGAACTTTTCATCGCAATATTCGACACAAAACGACAAATGAGACAATTAAGGTCTGTCCCTAATTGTCTCATATCTTTAATTCTAACTCAAAGTAGAACTCTACTCCGTCTTCTTTATTTATTACTCCATAGCTATTTCCATAATTGCTCATTATAGCTTTTACAAATGCTAAACCAATACCGGTTCCTCCATCTTTTCTATTTCTAGATTTATCTACTTTATAAAATCTATTCCATATTCTATTTAGATGTTCTTCTGGTATATTTTGTCCTGTGTTAAATACTTTTACCCTTACTTTATTTTTTTCTACATCTACAACATTTTCTATTCTTATTAATTTTTTACCATTTACTTCTTCTACATGTTTTATTGCATTTGTAAAATAGTTTGTAACTACTTGTTCTATATAGAAGTCATCTGCTACTACATTTATCTCATCTGGTGTTTCTAATTTTATTTCTACTTGTTTTTCGTCTATCATCATTTGTGATTTTCTTATTACTTCTTTTTCTACTTCTACTATATTAAATGTGGTATCATTAAATTCTCTTTTACCATATTCAAGTTTCATAAGTTCTAGTAATTGTTTTACTAACTTATCCATTTTATTTGTTTCATCCAAAATTACTTCTGCATAAAACTTTCTACTTTCTTCATCTGTATTTACGTTTTCAAGTAAACCTTCGCTATATCCTTGTATTAACGCTATTGGTGTCTTTAATTCGTGTGATACATCTGATATAAAACTTTTTCTCATTTCGTCTAGTTTTGATTTTTCTTCTATATCTCTTTCTAGTTCTATATTTGTTGCTCTTAATTGTTTAATCGTTTTTTCTAGTTTATCTGACATTAAATTTATGCTTTTTCCTAAATTATTTATCTCATCATCAGCGTCTGTTGTTCTATATTTATGGCTAAAATCCAAGTTTGCCATCTTTTTTGCAATTGAATTTAATTCTAAGATTGGATCTGTAAACTTTCTTGATACATATGATACTATAACAGCTGCAATCAATATTGCAAACCCTGCCATTAAATATAAGAAATTGTTTGAAATATTTACACTTTCTTGTATTGAATTTATTGGTATTCTTATATATAACAAATAACCATTATCAAGTGTAGCTGCAAGTAATATATATGTAAGACCATTTTTAGTATCTTTCATCCTACTAATAACAAAATTATCATTTTCTTCTATTACTTCTCCTGCACCAGTATTAAATCTACTTGTCATTTCATTCATTTGCCCTAATGTTGAGAAAAAATCTTTATTAGATGTATAGACATTTACATTTTGATCATTTCTAATTAATATATCAAAATTATTTTTAACTGCTACTTGTTCTAATTCACTTGACAAATCTCCTTCTTCTCCATTATTATAATAATCATTTACGGTTTGATACACTGATCTTAGCGCAATCCTTTTACTATATAAATAAAACTGCCCAAACACAAAATTATTAACAAGTATTAAAAATATAATAATTCCTATTATAATAAGTGACAAAGAAAGAAACAATTTTACCCTTACTGATTTAAGGGCATTAAATTTTTTGCTCATTTCTTTTACCTCTTTTTATTATTTTGTTTCAAATTTGTATCCTATTCCTCTTATTGTTTTTATATATTTTCCTTTTTTGCCTAGTTTATGTCTTATTTTCTTTATATGACTATCTATTGTTCTTGAATCTCCATAATAATCATAATTCCATACATTATTTAATATTTTATCTCTAGATAGTGCAATATTTTCATTTTCTACTAAGTAAACTAATAATTCATATTCTCTTAGACTTAATTCTATTGGTTTTCCATCTACTTTAACAGTTCTTCCTTCTTTATCTATTTCTATTCCACCATAGTCTTTTACTTCTTTAGGATCCTTATTTGTTCTTTTTAATATTGCTTCTACTCTTGCAACTAATATCTTTGGGCTAAATGGCTTAGAAATATATTCATCAACACCTAATTCAAATCCAAATAATTCATCTTGTTCTTCTCCTCTTGCTGTAAGCATTATAATTGGAACTTTTGATTCTTGTCTTATCTGTCTCAAAACAGACCATCCATCTAATTTTGGCATCATAACATCTAATAAAATAAGACTTATTTTATTTTTATTTTCTTCGAAAACTTCTAAAGCCTTTTCTCCATCTTCTGCTTCTAATATGCTAAATCCTTTAGCTGCTAAAAAGTCTTTTATTAGTTTTCTCATTCTTTGCTCATCATCTACAACTAAAATATAATTATTAACCATTTTTCCTCTCCTTTTTATCTTTTCACATATATTATATATTATAAACACCTTTTATGTCTATAATGTGAACTTAATTTAAACAAAAAAGAGATTTTAGATAATTTTCCAAAATCTCTTTTCTCTATATTATTAATTTTATTTTTCTATAAATTTTTATTGTTTTCTATATATACTGAAGTTGTTGGATAAGATAATTCTACACCTAAATTATGTAATATTGTTATAATATTTTTATTTATTTTATCTTTTAACATTACATAATCATTATAACCTGTTGGTACAACAAACATATATACAAGTAGTGATAATCCATTATCTGTTATTTCATCAAAAGATATTATTATATCATCATCTATAACTTGTGGATCATTTTTTAACATTTCTCTTATATTATTAGATATTACTTCCATTTGTTCTGCTGTTGTTTCTAAAGGAAATGATAAGCTAAATTTATATCTTCTCTTTTCCATCTTACTCCAGTTTATTATAGCTGAATCTGCTATTGTTGAGTTTGGAATATTTACTACTGAATTTTCAAAATTTCTTATTCTTGTTGTTCTAAATGTCATATCTTCTACTGTTCCTTCATAATTAGGCGTTTGTATCCAATCTCCTACATTAAATGGTTTATCTATAAATAATACTATTCCTCCAAAGATATTTTTTGCTGTATCCTGTGCTGCAAGTGTTATTATAATACCACCAATTCCTAATCCTGCAACTAACCCACTTAAGTTTATTTGTAAAATTGCAAGTACCACAAATAATGCTATTATATATATTATTGCTCTTACCACTTTTAATGCAAATTCAAGCATTGAATCTTCTACATCATTTTTCCAATTTTTTCTAAGTTTCTTTATCAATGTAGATTTTGTTGTAAAACTTGATGCTAATGCTTTTGCAAAAGCTAACACACTAATTATCTGAAATGCCTTTGTAACTATATTCATTACATTGTCAGGTAAATTAAGTGGTTTCTTTAGGAATAATACTGCAAGATATACTCCAAGTATTGTAATAAATACTTTTAAAGGAGTATAAAATGCACTTTCCTTTATTGCTTTTTTACTTTTAGAATTAAATTTAAATAATTTTATAATCATATATGATATACTAGGACTTAATACTTTAAACAGTATTATCAAACATACAGCCACAACTATATCTATAATTTGCAGTGTTTTTACACTCTCTATAAAATCTACTATTTGCTCCATTTTTTCCTCCGTATAATTTGTTTTTAAGTCATATAGTCTCTTAATTTTTTACTTCTACTTGGATGTCTTAATTTTCTTAATGCTTTTGCTTCTATTTGTCTTATTCTTTCTCGTGTTACATCAAACTCGCGTCCTACTTCTTCTAATGTTCTTGCTTTTCCATCTTCTAATCCAAATCTCAATTTCAATACTTTTGCTTCTCTTGGGGTCAATGTATTCATTACTTCTTCTAATTGTTCTTTTAGCATTGTATATGCTGCTGAATCCTGTGGTGCTGGACTATCTTCATCTTGTATAAAATCCCCTAAATGGCTGTCATCTTCTTCACCAATTGGTGTTTCTAATGATACTGGATCTTGAGCTATTTTTTGAATTTCCATTACCTTTTCTACTGGTATTTCCATTTCTTGTGCAATTTCCTCTGGCGTTGGTTCTCTTCCTAATTGTTGAAGTAAGTGTCTTGATGTTCTTATCAATTTATTTATTGTTTCTACCATATGAACTGGAATTCTTATTGTTCTTGCTTGGTCTGCAATTGCTCTTGTTATTGCTTGCCTAATCCACCATGTAGCATAAGTACTAAATTTAAATCCTTTTGTATAGTCGAATTTTTCTACTGCTTTTATTAATCCCATATTTCCTTCTTGTATTAAGTCTAAGAATAACATTCCTCTTCCTACATATTTTTTAGCAATACTTACAACTAATCTTAGGTTTGATTCTGCTAATTTTTGTTTTGCTTCTTCATCGCCATTTAAAATTCTTTTTGCTAAGTCTAATTCTTGGTCAAATGTTAAAAGAGGTATTCTTCCTATTTCTCTTAAATACATTCTAACTGGATCATCTACATTTATTCCTTCATAACTTGTATCTGTTATTTCGTCTAATTTCAAATCTTCTACTTCTTTTAAGTCATCAATGTCTGGTTCTTCATCTAAATCATCGTTTAGACTTACTCCCATTTCCTCAAAAGCATCAAATACTTTATCTATCTGGTCTGGATTTGCATCATCTAATTCTTTTGCTAAATCTCCATATGTTATCTTTCCTTGCTCTTTTGCTTTCTTTAATATTTTATTCACTTTTTCATTTTTTATATCTTCATCACTTTTACTTTTTTCTTTTTCATCAGTTACTTTTTCTTGAACCTTTTCTTCTACTTTTTCTGCTTTCTTAGTATTTTTTACTTCTTTCTCATCTGCACTTTTTTCAGTTTTTGTAGTCTTTTTACTTTCTTCTTTGTCTGTAGCTTTTGACTCTTTTTTAGTTTTTGTTTCTTTTTTGTTTTCAACTTTTTTAGGCTTTTCTTCTTTTTTTGGCTTCTTTTCCCCTTCTTTTTTATCTTCTACTTTCTTTGCTTTAGCTACTTTTGTTTCTTCTTTTTCTGTCTTTGTTTTCTTTTTAGTTTCTTTCTTATTTTCTTTTTCTTCTAATTTTTGTTTAGCTTCCTTTTTTGTTTCTAGCTCTTCTTTTTTCTTTGCCATTTTCTTTTTCACCCCTATTTCATTTTAGCTAATCTGACAATAATATCACTTAGCTCTTTCCCTAATTTATTTTTTTCTTCCTGATCTAAATTTAATTCCTTATTTTCTAAAGTTTCTAGGATTTTTAACTTTCTATCATTTAATTTATCTTTTTCATAACTTCTCATAACATCATCTATAGCTTTTTCTACATCATCTATTTCATAGTCATCTGCTAAGATTTCTGTAATATGATTTTGTTCTTCTTCTCCTAACTCGTCCAAAATTCCATTAATATTACTATTTCCTTTTTCTAATTCTTCATACAGTTTTTTAGCAATTTTTTTGTTTATTTCGTCTTTAAAATCTTCTACAGTTATATTTTGTTTTATTATTTGATAAACATTTTGGTCTCCATTTAGTAATATTGCAAGTACTGTGTTTTCCCTTCTTTTTACCGCCTCTGATACTTCTGTTTTTGGAACTGCTACATGTCTTACAACTGGTCTTGCTTTTTCTAAGACTTTTTCTCCTTGTTTATTTTCATAAGATAGTTTGTTTACTTCTGCATAAATTGCTTCTTTTGATATTTCATATTCTTTAGCTATTTTCTCAATGTAAACTTCTTTTTCTATATTGTTATCTACTTTTGAAATTAATTTTGCAATTTCATTTAAGAATTTTATTTTATCGTTTGTATTATTTAAGTCTAAATCTTTTTTTAATAATTTGACTTTAAACTCAATTATCGAAAGTGCTTTATCAACTACATTTTGAAATCTTGCATTACCATATTTTACGATATACTCATCAGGGTCTTTTGCACCTTCCATTTGAAGGACCCTAATATCACATCCCATATTTTGCAATATATCAATTGCTCTGATTTTAGCTTTTAAACCTGCATCATCTGAATCAAAACTTAATATTATTTGTTCTGATGTTTTTCTAAGTAACCAGCCTTGTTGCTGTGTTAAAGCTGTTCCCAAAGGTGCTACTACATTAGTTATCCCTCTTTGATGAAGGGATATTACATCCATATAACCTTCTACTATTAGTAGCCTTTTCTTAGTTTCTTGTCCTTTTTTTGCTACATTTAGTCCAAATAGGTTTCTTCCTTTACTAAATACTATATTTTCTGGTGAATTTATATATTTAGGTTTAGAATCATCAAGAACTCTTCCTCCAAACGCTATTACTCTTCCTCTTCCATCACATATTGGAAACATTAGTCTATTTCTATATCTATCTATATATGTTCCATTATCATTTCTATTAACTAATCCGGATTCCAATATTTCTAGGTCTTCAAATCCTTCTTTTCTTAATGCATGGTATAGCTCATCAAATTTTCCTGAAAAACCTATTCTAAATGATTTTAATGTTTCATTACTTAGTTTTCTTTTCTTTACATATTCCTGAGCTAATTTAGCAGTAGGTTTATATAAATTTTCGTGATAATATGCAGCAGTAAATTCATTTACTTTATATACTTTTGCTTTTAGTTCTTCCTTTTGCCTATCTACATGATTTTCAAATGTTGGCAATTGTATATTTGCTCTTTCTGCTAATTGCTGCACTGCCTCTACAAAATTAATTCCTTCTATTTTGCTTAAAAAAGTAAAAACATTGCCTCCTACTCCACATCCGAAGCAATGAAATATTTGTTTATCTGGTGAGACAGAAAAAGAAGGTGATTTTTCATTATGGAATGGACATAATCCAAAGAAATTTCTTCCGCTTCTTTTTAAATGCACATACTGTGAAATTACATCTACAATGTCATTAGCTTGTCTAACTTCTTCTAATGTTTCTTCGCTATATCTTGGCATTTTTACCTCACTTTCTTACAAATTCTTTCTTTTTTTATACACACTTATATTATTCGACGTATTTTACATAAATCCTTCCTTTATGGCAAAAAAATGTTAATTTTTGTAACATTATACACTTATTATACTCAATAATTATATGTATTATATTTAAATAAAATAACAAATTTTTAAAAATGCATTCATTATAATTGTACTTTTCATATAATAGGTATCGTTTATATATTTTCTAGCTAGTCTAGAATATAATACACACATAAAATACTGTAACAGCAGAAAAAAATTAGAAGTCTGTGCTAAAAACTTCTTAGACAACACAGACTCCACATCTAATAGATATAATGAGCAGTAAGGTTTGCATTACTCTCATTTTTTATTTATTATTTTTTCAATCAATAACATTTACTTATTTCCGTACAACAAAATTGCAATATTTTCATATCCTTTGCCAATATTTTCTTACAAATTTCATTCGTTTAGTAGCATCATCTTTTCATCTAGTTTATTAATTGTTTTTGCGCAATTTACCCATTCTTTAGCTTTCTTTTTGTTTGGTTCTTCTTTAGGTTTATACTTCATTTTGTGTTCTAAACTAGACCAAAAATCCATTGCCATTGTTCTTAATTGTACCTCTACTTTAACATATATAAGCTGTTGTGATAACATTACAGGTACACCTAAAATTATATGATATGCAGAATATCCACTTTCTTTTGGATGTGTTATATAGTCTTTTTCTTTTAAAGTTTCAATACCAGGTACATTTTGTATTAAATTCTTTATTGAATAGATATCTTTTTGTAATGGACATACTACACGTATACCCGCAATATCATTTATGTTTTCTATCATATCTTTATATGTTAATTTACATTCCTTTTTCTTCATTTTTTGTATAATACTTTTTGGTGATTTAATTCTAGTATTTACATGGTCAACTAAATCATAATCATAAAATGTCTTAAATTCTTGTTTAAAAATATCTATTTTTGTTTCTAATTCTTTAATTGCCATTTTGTAAATAAACATTAATTTTTGGAATGTTACATCCTTTTCCTCTACTTTTCCACTGTAGTCTAAAAAATTCTTCAGGTCAATCAAATCAGTACTTTCCTCTTTAATTTTCATACACATTCAACTCCTTTTTTATGGTTTTTATGTATGTTCCTTATTTAGTATATGCTTATTTTAACCATATATTGTTGCTAAAAGGTATTTTAAATGTGTCTTTTTAGTGAATTAATTTTTTCTTAAGATTTCAGCTAAATTTCCTTTTTTTACTTCTATTTTTTCACCTGTTTTTGTGTTTTCTATTTCTAGATTTTCTCCATCTGTTCTGTCACCAATTACAATTAAATTTGGAGTTCCAAGTACTTTGCAATCTTTTATTTTAGCGCCAATATTTATATTTTCTCTATCATCTAATATAACTCCAATTCCTTCTTTTTGTAACATCGCATATATTTCATTTGCTAATTTTACTTTTCCTTCATCATCCATTTTAGGAATTATTTGTACTTTATATGGAGCTATTTTTTCTGGTAAATAAAATCCACAAGGATTTCCATTTCTATCTTTTAATAGACATTGCTCATATAAAGCAGCTAAAGACCTACTTACTCCTATTCCATAACATCCCATATAGAATAGTGCTTCTTTTCCATCTTTATCTGTATATTTACCATTCATCATTTCAGAATATCTTGTTCCTAATTGGAATATATGACCTAATTCCATAGTTCTAATCTCTTTAAATCCATCTATACTTTCTATTCCGTATTCCTCTTTTAGATAATCCATATAATTTTCTTTTTCTAATATTTCAGTATTTAGACCAATTCCTGTTTCTTCATTATATAGTATTTTATCTTCACCTTGGTCTGAGATTAGCATAAATTCTTCGGATTTCTTTCCGCCCATTGCACCATTATCTGCAACAATTGGAATAACATCTAATCCTATTCTTTCAAATACCTCTAAAAATGCATTTCTAACATTTTCATAAGATTTTGCCATACCTTCTGGATCTACATCAAAACTATATGCATCAAGCATTGGAAATGCTTTTCCTCTTAATAAATATCCTCTTGTACGTATTTCATTTCTATATTTTTCCCCAATTTGATAATATGTTACTGGTAAGTTTTTATATGATTTTAATTTTTCTCTTGCAAATTCTAACATTGCTTCTTCTCCTGTTGGAGCTAAGCAAAATGTTCCTTTATTTGATTCAGTAATTAGCATTGTTCCATCATTTACGTATGCATCATATCTTCCTGAATTTTTCCAAATTGTGTCTGGTTGTAATGTTGGAAGTAATACTTCTACACAACCATATTTATTTAATGTTTCTACTATTATTTGCTCTATTTTTCTTCTTAATAATAATGGAACTGTATTATATCCAAATATTCCTGCTCCATATTGTACTATTTGTCCAGTTTGTAATAAAATACTTTGTCCTGGATACATTTCATCTATATTATTTAACTTTACTGTTCCCATTCCTGTTTGTGATAATTTCATAATAATCCCTCTTTCTAATTATTTTCTTGATCAATTTGTTCTAATTTTTCCTCTTCCCTTTCGGGCATTGGAGCCTCCGCTGGTCCTTCTTTTTCCTCGTTTTCTTCAATTAAATCATCTATTACTATTTGTTTATTTTCATCTAATTTATATCTTGGAAGCTCTGGCAAGTCATTTAATGAAGAATAACCAAACATCTTTAAAAATTCATCTGTTGTTTTATATGACATTGGTTTTCCTGGTAAATCTACTTTTCCAGCTTCAGTAATTAGACCATATTCTAATAATTTATATACACATGCATCTGCTGAAACTCCTCTTATTGCTTCTATCTCTGCTCTAGTAATTTTTGGATTATATGCAATTATTGATAATGTTTCTAATGCTGCTGTAGATAAATTTGGTTTATTTCTTTTATCTAATACTGGATATACATATTCATACATTTCCTTTTTGGTGCATAGCTGATAAGAGTCATCAATTTTTATTAATTCGATACCTCTATCTTCTACTTTATAATCATTTTGCATTACAGTAATTATCTCATCTATTTCATCACTAGATAGTTCTAGTGCTAACATTATTTCATTTTTACTTACTTCTCTTCCTGCTGCAAAAAGTATTGCTTCTATTTTTGCTTTTGTTTCATTTATTTGCATATTCATCCCTTCTTATCATTATTAAAAGTTCTTTACTATTATGTCATAAATTTAGCTATATGTCAATGTTTTTACACATCTTGCCTTTTTTATTTTGTTATGATAATATATAAAAAAACTTTTCGGAGGTATTATTATGGATGAAAATAAAAAAATTGAAGTTGTTAAAGGTGATGGTTCAAATCTAAATATTTCTCCAGCTTATGACCATCTAAACGCTGGTACTCCTACTCCTTCAAGTAAGAAGCCTAAAAATATTGTCGTTCCTAAATCTATTAAGGAAAAAGAGGAAGAGGACGAAGAAGAAAATGAAAAAGAAGTCAAAAAGGACAAAGATAGCAATAAATAAAGAGTGTTATAAATTTTTATAGCACTCTTTTATTATTATTTAAACAACTTCCATATACTAAAGCTGGTTTTATGATAAATTTTATTATAAGCTGCCTTTTTAGGATTTTTGATCCATCCCATTCCTTTTTTTCCATATTCAGGTATGAGTTTTTTCTTTATATTTCTTTTTATTTTTCCTTTAGTCCTTGCTGCAATACTTTTTTTAATACTTGGCTTTCTTATTCCAAATTTCATAAAATCATCTCCATTATGTCTTTTTATATTCCTTATACTTTTTATATCCTAAATAAGAACCTCCACCTAATAATCCTAATACAACTATTCCTCCTAGCAAATTTGAGCTTTCTTCATTATTTGATGCATTACTATTAGTATTATCACTTGTTTTAACCACATTTATAGTATTATTCTCTGTGCTTTGTTTTTCTTTCACTTCTATTTCTATAGAATTTGTTTTTCCATTTGAACTAGTTGCCGTTATAGTTACTTTTCCTGGTTTTATTGCTTTAATCATTCCTGTCGAACTAACTGTTGCTATACTTTCATCACTTGATTTCCATGTTACACTTTTATCACTTGCATTACCTGGTGTTACTGTTGCTGTTAAGAATTTGCTTTTTCCTTCTTCCATACTTCCTACATCTTCATCAATTTTTATTTCTGTTACTTCTACTGTAGATGGTTTATTATTAGAAGATGACGAAGAACTTGATGATGTAGTACTCTTACTTGAAGATGATGATGCACTAGATGATGTACTGCTTTTGCTTGAAGAAGATGAACTAGGCGATGTACTACTTTTACTTGAAGAAGATGATGCACTAGATGAATATGGGCAAACACCATTTGGATGTAAATGTGCAGGATGTCCTCCACAATGATAATGGTAACTTCCTAGTCCACTCTTATTTTGATTATCCTTATGTCCTCCACTTGCATCTGTTCTTCCTGAATGTGCATATGAATTAATCCCTATTGAAAGCACACTTAAAATAGTTAATAAAATAAATACAATTTTCCCCTTATTTTTTCTCATTTTATATTCCCCTTGAGCATTGTATCATATCTTTGTTGTTATTTTTGTCGAAATTTGTCGAAAGAATATAATTTTTGACAAAATATGTATTTTATATTTATTTTCACACAAAAAAAGAAATCCCCATAAACACGTTTATGAGAATTTCCTATTACATTTTTTTATTCCTCTTCAGGTGCTCCAACTGGGCAAACACCAGCGCATGTACCACATGAAATACAAGCAGATTGATCAATTACAAATTTATCATCTCCTTGTGATATGCATCCTACTGGACATTCAGAAGCACAAGCTCCACAAGAAATACATTTATCTGTTATTTTATATGCCATTTTATTTCACCTCCTATTGATTTCTATTCAAAATGTTCTTTATTTGTCATTTCTTCTAAGTCTAATAATTCTTGCCATCTTCTATCTACTTCTTTTTGGAATTCTTCAATCATCCACTCATTTCCTGGTTTAAACATATGTTTAAATCTCTTTTGTGGTTTTAAGAATTCTTCTACTGGTAATTTTTTAGCTGGTTTATAATTAATCTTATATTTACCATCTACTACTTCATATAATGGCCAATAACATGTTTCTACAGCTAATTTATTTATTTGCATTAACATATCTGTTGGATATCCCCATCCTCTTGGGCATGGTGCTAATACATTTAAGAAACATGGTCCTTCTGTATATATTGCTCTTTCTGCTTTCTCATATAAATCTTTAAAATTCATATAACCAACAGTTTGAGCAACATATGGTAAATGATGTCCTGCCATTATTGTTGTTAAATCTTTTCTTTGTTGCATTTTTCCAGGAATAACTGTTCCTGCTGGTGATGTTGTCGTATCAGCAAAATGTGGTGTCGCAGATGAACGTTGAATACCGGTATTCATGTATGCACCATTATCATAACATACATAAACCATATCATGTCCACGTTCCATTGCTCCTGATAAACTTTGGATACCTATATCATAAGTTCCTCCATCTCCACCAAATGCAATAAATTTTGTTGTATTATCTATTTTTCCTTGTCTCTTCATAGCTTTATATGCTGCTTCAGCTCCTGAAAGTGTTGAAGCTGCACACTCAAAAGCTGTATGAATAAATGAATCTGTCCATGAAGTATATGGATACATAAATGTTGAAACTTCCATACATCCAGTTGCTACTGAAACTACTGCGTGATCTTCTGGTTTTAAAGCTCTCATTATCATTCTAGCTGCTGGTGGAGCTCCACAACCAGCACACATTCTATGTCCAGATGTAAATCTTGAAGGTTTATTTGCAACTACTTCTTTTACATTATAAGGCATTAGTCTTCAGCCTCCTTTCTTAATCCCAAATATCTATAAGGATTCTTAACTTCTCCTGTTTTTACAATTTCGAATAAATCATTATATACTTTTTCAATTTCATCTGCTCTAGTATCTCTACCACCAATACCATAAACATAGTTTATAGCTGGTACTTGTTTTTTATTTACATACATAGCTGATGTTACATCTTCAAATAATGCTCCACCTGCAGCATTTAATGAATCTGCTTTATCTAAAACTGCTATTGCTTTTAAATGTCCTAGAGCTTCAGCTACTTCATCTACTGGGAATGGTCTAAATACACGTAATTTTAATAGACCAACCTTTTTGCCTTGTTCTCTTAATTCATCTACAACTGCTTTTGTTGTTCCTGCAGTTGAGTTCATACAAACAATTGCAACTTCTGCATCATCTAATTTATATTCTTCAAATAATCCATATTTTCTTCCTGTCATTTTTTCAAAATCTTTTGCTACATCTAAGATTACTTGTTTAGCATTTTTCATAGCTTCTGCTTGTTGTGCTTTATGTTCAAATAAATAACTTTGAACATCTAATGGTCCTACTGCGATTGGTTCATCTTGATTTAATAAATAATGTTTTGGATGATATTCTCCTACAAATTCTTTTACTTTTTCATCTTCTTCTAATAAGATATTTTCAACAGAATGTGATGTAATAAATCCATCTTGGCATACCATTAATGGTAACATTACTTTTTCATTTTCTGCAATTCTATGTGCCATTAATAAATTGTCATATGCCTCTTGGTTATTTTCTGAAAATAACATTATCCATCCTGCGTCTCTTACTCCCATTGCATCTGAATGGTCATTATGTATGTTTAATGGTCCTGATACAGCTCTGTTTACTAATGATAAAACAATTGGTAATCTTAAACTAGAAGCAATATAAATCATTTCCCACATAAAAGACAAACCATTTGCAGATGTTGCTGTCATTGCTCTTCCTCCTGCTGCTTCTGCACCAATACAAGCTGACATAGCACTATGCTCACTTTCAACTGCAACAAATTCTGTATCAACTGCACCATTTGCTACAAATGTTGAAAAGTATTGAGGTATTTCTGTTGATGGTGTTATAGGAAATGCTGCTACTACATCTGGATTAATTTGTCTCATAGCTGTTGCAGCTGCTTCATTACCACTTAATCTTTCTCTTATACTCATATTTCTCTTCCTTTCTATTTTTATTCTTCTTCTTTCATTTCTATTGCTCCAAATGGACATGTTTTGGCACATACTCCACATCCTTTGCAATAGTCATAATTAAAGTCTTCTCTCTTCATTTCTTTGTTTACTGGTATTGCATCATCTGGGCAAACTGGAAAACAAAGTCCGCATTGTTTACATTTATCACTTAAGAATACTGGTCTTACACTTCTCCAGTCACCTGTTTTAAATTCTCTAGCATTACCAGCTTCATAAATATCTCCACCTGGAGTCATTTTCTCCATAGGTGTATTAGAATCTATATTTGTCATATCTTTTTAACCTCCTTTAGAGCCATTTCTAAAGCTTTCATGTTTCCATCTATTACTTCTGGCTTTTTAGCAAATTTATGTTTAAATGATCCTTCCATATCTTTAACTAATTCTTCATCTGTCATTATTCCACTTATTTTAACAATTCCAGCTAGCATTGGAGTATTAGGGAAATATCTTCCCAAAGCTTCAAGAGATATTTTTCTTGCATCTAATGTATAAATATCTCCTTTATATCCTTTTAGTTCTTTTCTAAGTACTTCTGCTGGTTTTGTTGTGTTTATTAATATTGCTCCATCTTCTTTTAATCCTGATGTTACATCAACTGACTCTAGCAAAGTGTCATCTACTACTACAACATAATCTGGATAATAGATATTACTATGAATTGTAATAGGTTCATCACTTATTCTGTTATAAGCAGTAATTGGTGCTCCCATTCTTTCTGGACCGTATTCAGGAAATCCTTGAATATATTTTCCAGTATTGAATGCAGCATCTGCTAAAAGTAAAGAAGCTGTTTTAGCACCTTGTCCACCTCTACCGTGCCATCTAATTTCTATCATGTTACTCATATTCATTTAGCCTCCTTTTTCAAAATTTATATATAATTTTCTACACGCTTAGTATATGACTAAAACCTCACAATGTCAAGAATAATTATCTAATTTGACCACCAAGTTTTTTGTTTTTTATTGCTGTATTTTAGGACGGGGTCAAAAAACAGCATTTCATGATTAAAAATAATGTTGTTTTTTGACCACGTCCCAAAATACAGCGTCTTATTTTTGATTTATAAATTCTTTTAACCTTTTTTCTACTTCTTCTGCAGAAGACATGTTAATAACTTCTTCACTAAGTTTGCTACACTCTTTTGAATCCAAATTATTAATTGTTTTTCTAGCTCTTAATATACTATTTGAATTCATTGAAAATTCATCTAATCCAAGTCCAACTAAAAGTGGAATAAATGTTGAATCTCCTGCTGCTTCACCACACATACCGCAAATAATATTTGCTGAATGCGCTCCATCTATCGCCTTTTTGATTAATTGTATTACTGCTGGATGATATTTTGTATACAATTTAGAAATCTTTTCATTTCCTCTTTCTACCGCTACTGTGTATTGAATCAAGTCATTTGTTCCTATACTAAAGAAATCACATTCTTTAGCTAATTTGTCTGCAATTAATGCTGCTGATGGAATTTCTATCATAATACCTACTTGAATATTTTTATCATATTCAATACCTTCGTTATCTAATTCTTTTTTACATTCTTCTAGTACTTCTTTAGCTGCTCTTAATTCATCTATAGAAGATATCATTGGGAACATAATGGCTAATTTTCCAAAAGCGCTCGCTCTTAATATTGCTCTTAATTGTGTTTTGAAAATATCTTGTCTATCTAAGCATAAACGAATTGCTCTATATCCTAAAAATGGATTTGCTTCCTTTTCTAATTCTAGATACTTTAAATCTTTATCTCCACCAATATCTAAAGTTCTAATTATTACTTCTCTACCTTCCATGATTTGTACTGCTTCCTTATAAGCTGTAAATTGACTTTCTTCTGATGGCATAGTATCACTATCCATATATAGAAATTCACTTCTAAATAATCCCACACCTTCTGCTGTATTATTTAGTGCAATTTTAGCATCTGCTGGAAGTCCAATATTAGCATATAATTTAACTTTTATTCCATCTCTTGTAACACTTTCTTGTTTTTTATATTTTTCTAATTCTACTTTTTCTTCTTCTAATTGTTTCTCTAAATCTATTAATTTTTGTTTTTCTTCTTCTGTTGGATTAATATAAATTTCTCCTGATGTACCATTTATAGCAATACTATCGCCATTTTTTAATATTTTTGTAGCATCTTTTACTTTTGTGATTGCTGGGATTGCATGTGTTCTTGCCATAATAGATGTATGTGAATTTTCTCCTCCTAATTCTGTTACAATTCCAGATATATTATTAAAGTCTAATTTTGCTGTTTCAGAGGTTGTTAATTCTTCTGCAACAATAATTGTATTTGGATTTAATTTTGTTAAATCTATTGTTTCCTCTTTAAATAATTTTCCCAATACTCTATTTTTTATATCTAAAATATCTCTAGATCTTGAAGCCATATATTTGTCATCCATGTTCTCAAAAATTTGTGCTACACTATTAAATCCAACTTCTACAGCATATTCTGCATTATAATTTGAGTTCTTAATAGCATTTTCTGTTTCTGCAATTAATGATGGATCTTGCATAATCATAAGATATGCTTGCATAATATCTGCTTCTGTACCAGTAATATTTTTCATCTGATTTTCTGTGTCATTAATTACTTCTTGTAATGCTTCATGGACTCTTTTTAGCTCTTGTTCTTTTTGTGCATCTCGTATTGTTTTCTTTTCTATTTTTCTTTCTAGTTTCTTTAGTATTACTACATTTCCAAATCCTACACCAGTTGATACGCCATTTCCCTTTAGCATGTATATCCTTCCCTTTAATATGTATTTAGGTTTTATGGATAAACCTATAAACCTAATTTTTTATTCACCAAAATTATTTTCAAAACCTTTTTTAATTTCTGATAGAGCTTTTTCTTCATCTTCTCCATCACATTCAATTTCAATTTCTGTATTATATTTTATTCCAGCAGACATAATAGCAAGTATTGATTTTGCATCAATAGTTTTTCCATTGACATATAATTTTATTGTACTTTTAAATGTCGCTGCTAGTTTTGCAAGTTCGCTTGCTGGTCTTGCATGTAATCCAGTTTCATTTGTTAATACAATTTTATCTTTTACCATAATCTTTATGCTCCTTTCTTTACTTCCTTTACCTTTTCATACTCAGGCAAATTCTTTTTCAACATTGCCATAATGGCTGTAGAAACAATAGCTCCTATTACAATAGCTAATAAATACTTAACAGGATGTCCAATAGTCGCTATTACAAATATTCCTCCATGAGGTGCCATAAGTGTACAATTAAACAACATTGAAAGTGCTCCTGAAACTGCTGATCCAACAACAAATGCAGGGATAGTTCTTAGTGGGTCTGCTGATGCAAATGGTATTGCTCCTTCTGATATAAATGATAATCCCATAATATAATTTACATATGCTGCTTGTTTATCTTTCTTAGGAATTTTCTTTGGAAATGCTGTTGCTAAAAATGCAATAGCAAGTGGAGGTACCATTCCTCCTGCCATAACTGCTGCCATAATATCATATTGTCCTGATGCTAACATTCCTGTTCCAAATGTATATGCTGCTTTATTAATAGGTCCTCCCAAATCAACAGCCATCATTCCACCTAATATCAATCCTAATATTATTTTATTTGCACTACCCATTGAAGATAAATAATTATTTATTGCTGTATTAAGTGCTCCTACATAAGGATTTATTAATAGCATAAATGCTCCAATAATTAGTATTCCAAATACAGGATATAAAAGAATTGTTTTTATACCTTCTATACTATCTGGCAAGTAACTACATAATTTCTTTAATCCTAGAACAATATATCCTCCCGCAAATCCTGCAATTAAAGCTCCTAAGAATCCAGAACTTACTAATGTAATATCACTATTTGTAAGTGAACTAAATGTCGTTCCTTGCACTGCTAAAATTCCACCAACAAATCCGACTGCTAAACCAGGTCTATCCGCAATGCTCATCGCAATATAACCTGCAAGAATATATAGCATTACATTAAATGCTGCATTACCTATTGTTTTAAAGAAAGCTGCAATTGGAGTATTCATACCAAAGTTTGCTGGATTAATTGAATAATCATCTAATAAAAATGAAATAGCAATTAAAATTCCTCCACCAACAACAAATGGCAACATATGTGTAACACCATTCATTAAATGTTTATATATCTGGGTTCCTATTTTCTCTTTTCCTTCGTCATTATCTTCATTTACGTTTTTCGCACTTGAATGATAAACTTTTGCATCTTGCGATAATACATGTTCAATTAGTTGTTTTGGTTTATTAATTCCGTCTGCTACTTTTGCTTTTACTAATTTTTTTCCATCAAATCTTGATAAATCAATTTTTGTATCTGCTGCAATAATTATTCCCTTTGCATTTTTAATATCTTCTTTTGTAAATTTATTTTTTACACCTGATGATCCGTGAGTTTCTACTTTCACTTTATGCCCTAGTTGTTCACCCATTTGTTCTAAAGCTTCTGCTGCCATATATGTATGGGCAATTCCTGTTGGACAACTTGTGATTGCTAAAATTTCATAACTGTCATTTTCATTTTTTTCTTCTCCTAGTTTTTCATTTTCAGCTTGGTCTATACATTTTAAGAATTCTTTTGGTGTTTTTGCATCATACAATGCTTGTCTAAAATTTGTATCCATTAATAGTGTAGACAACCTACTTAAAACCTCTAAATGTACATTATCTTCTGTATTTGGAGCTGCAATTAAAAATAATAATTTTGCTGGACTTCCATCTAATGAAGCAAAATCCACTCCATCTGGAACTACCATTGCAGCTAATCCAGGTTTTGTTACTGCGTCTGTTTTACCATGAGGAATGGCAATTCCTTCTCCAATTCCTGTTGTTCCTTCTTCTTCTCTTTTTAGTACTACTTTTTTGTACTCTTCTTTGTCCTTAATGTTTCCATTTTCCATCATTAAATCTACTAACTGGTCTATCGCTTCTTGTTTGCTATTTGGTTTTCCTTGTAACATGATGGATCTTTCACTAAGTAAATCTGTAATTTTCATTCTTTTACCCCTTTCTTTTGTAGGTAGTGTGAAAACTTTATAAGCTTCCAACTACTTTTTTGTTTATTTTTAGGTCTTTTTTGACCTTTTTGTTTTTT
>CALXFI010000011.1 GCA_944387535.1 uncultured Clostridia bacterium
ATATCATGAAGGGAGTTTTGTCTAGTACATAGCTAAAGCCTATGTTACTACCGGCATAGCCGGAAGATTATTTACATGTAAAAGAGGAATTCAAATGAATTCCTCTTATTCTGAAGATTAGTCTTGTTTGTTATTACTCTTTTCTCCCATCCCATATGATATAAATGACACTATAAAAGTAATAAATGCACTATACAAAATGATAGGAAACATTATATCTAAATAAGGTAAGCATACAAAATTCAAATAGCTCACCAATAGATATTCTGCTAAAGTACATAACAACGAACAACAAACTCTTCTCTTCATTTTAATCCTCTCTTTCTATTGCTGATAATTATCTTCAAAAGTTAAAGGATTTTTACTAATATTTTTCACTATGCTTAATATTATAACTCGTTTTACATAACATATCAAGTGTTTTATACTTAAATTTTAATATATTGCATTCTCCAATACTCTATATATAATTTCTTGATTTTGTACTAATATAATTTTTAGTTGGCAATTAATAATTTCTTTTTGACTTTGTAAAATTTTAGTGTTATTATGTAATTGTTATATAATGTACTACAAAAAAGGAGGCTCAAAATGAGTAAGTTCAGACGGTCTAGCGGTGTAGTTATGCCTATTTTTTCAATACCATCAAAATATGGCATTGGTACACTTGGCAAAGAAGCGTACAAGTTCGTTGATTTTTTGGAAATGGCTGGTCAAAAGTATTGGCAAATTTTACCTTTAGGACATACAGGGTTTGGTAACAGTCCATATCAATGTTTCTCTACAGTTGCTGGAAATCCATATTTTATTGATTTGGATTTTCTTGTAGAAATGGGTTTGTTATCAAAAAATGATTTAATTGGTCTTGATTCAGAAGATACGTCTAAAGTCGATTATCAATCTATAGAAAAGACAAGATTAAACATCCTTAGGATTGCCTACAACAATTCTTCTTTTCTAAAAGATGATTTAGAGCAATTTTGTTCTCAAAACTCTGACTGGATTTTTGATTATGCTATGTTTATGGCATTAAAGAATTATTTCAATCAAAAACCTGTCTGGGAATGGAATGATATCTCTATTATTCACAGAGAAGAAGATGCACTTTCACATTATAGAATACTTCTTAATGAAGATATTAATTTCTATATTTTCATTCAGTATTTGTTCTTTAAACAGTGGAAGGCATTAAAAGCTTATGCAAACCAAAAGGATATTTTAATCATTGGTGATATTCCAATGTATCCTTCGCCTGATAGCTGTGATGTATGGTGCAATCCTAAATTCTTCAAAGTTGATGTTGATTTAAAGCCACTTTGGATTGCCGGTGTCCCACCAGATTTTTATTCTGAAAATGGTCAGGTTTGGGGAAATCCTGTATATGATTGGGATACACTAAAAAATGAAGATTATTCTTGGTGGATTTGGCGAATTCGACACACTTTAGAAATTTCGGATATCATTCGGATTGACCACTTTCGTGCATTCCAGGATTATTTCCAGATTCCTGCTGATGAAGATACTGCAAAAAATGGCATCTGGCTTCCTGGGCCAAGAATGGACTTCTTTAATGTCTTACACTCTAAGCTAGGAAATGTTCCTTTTATTGCTGAAGACTTAGGCATTATTGATGACTCTGTTCGAGAACTACTTGCTCAAACTGGTTTTCCCGGTATGGCTGTTATGATTTTTAGCTTTAGAGCTAATGAAAATAATCTACACATGCCTCATAATTGGAAAACCAATAGTGTTGGTTACACTTCTACTCATGATAGTGAAACTGTAGCACAAGCTATTTGTGAGCTTTCAGATGAAGATAAAGCATTTGCTTTGGATTATATTTATTCTAATCCAAAAGAAACAATATCTTTTTCTGCAATTCGCACAGCTTTTGCGTCACCTGCAAATATTGTTATGGTGACTATGGCTGATTTGCTATCTCTTGGAAAAGAAGGTCGCATTAATACACCTTCTACCATTGGAGGCAACTGGGAATGGCGTGCTAGTCCCAATTGTTTTTCTGAAGAATTAGCTAATAAACTTTATAAGCTTACTAAAACTTATAAACGTCTATGTTAGTTCTTAAGAAATAGCAAATTTTGAGTTTCACTTTTTAAGGGAGAAACATTTAATAATGTTTCTCCCTTTTTATTTTCTCTAAAAAAAGATTGCTATTATATAGCAATCTCTTCTGGTGGCTTGAAGTGGAATCGAACCACTGACACAGGGATTTTCAGTCCCTTGCTCTACCAACTGAGCTATCAAGCCATATATAAAAAAATGGCGACCTGGAACGGGCTCGAACCGTCGACCTCTAGCGTGACAGGCTAGCGTTCTAACCAACTGAACTACCAGGCCGTAAAACATGGTGGTCGCTACAGGGCTCGAACCTGTGACCCCCTGCTTGTAAGGCAGATGCTCTCCCAGCTGAGCTAAGCGACCATGTTCTTCCGACGAAATTTATTATACTAATTTTTTTAATGATTGTCAATAGTTTTTTGTAAATTTTTTCAGCTTTTTTCAAATTTTGGATTATTTCTTTTGTATAAAGCTACAAGAGAGCCTAAACTCTCTTGTATTTTTTCTGGTTTAAGCATATGCTTGACGTTTTTTAAAGCTAAGTAAATTAGTAATTTCATTTTCTGTATTTTTAGATTTCTTAGTTTTTCTAGCTCTTTCTTGTTCAAGCTCTCTTTTTTGTTTTTCAGCCATAGATTGACAAATTGCTTTTTGATATGCAAAATGTGTATCTTGTGCTATTTTACTCCAATTATAATCATTTCTAACCTTATTTTTTGCTCTTCTTGTAATATCTGCACATAATTTATGATCAAACAATAATTCTAATATTGAATCTGCAATTGAATTTGGATTACCACAATATGTTTTCATTCCATTTACTTTATGCTCTACTATTTCATTTAAGCCACCTATATCTGATACAACAACAGGTCTTTCTGAAAGCATTGCTTCTAGAGCTACTATTCCAAATGGCTCATATGTACTTGGAAATACTGCTATATCTGCTGCCTTATACATTCTTTGAACATTTTTACCATTCATATATCCTGCAAAATATACTTTATTTCCTAAACCTAAATTATTTACTTCTTGTCTTAATTCTTCTTCCATTCCGCCTCTACCACATATAACAAGTTTTGCATCGTGGTAACCATTTAATATCTTAGGCATAGCTGCTATCAAATGTTGAACACCTTTTTCATAAACAAGTCTTCCCATAAATAATATAATTTTTTCATTATCCATTGCATATTTTCTTCTAAAATTATAATCTCTTTCAATGCCGTTAAATAGATTCAAATTAACTCCATTTGGTACTACATTTATCTTATCATATGGTAAACCAAATAATCTTTGTAATTCATTTTTCATATAGTTACTGTTAACTATTACTTCAGCTGCTTCATATGTAAGCATCCATTCTGTATCATTTATATATCTTTGTTGTTCATCATGAATACCACTATTTCTTCCAGATTCTGTTGCATGTATTGTTGCGACAATTGGAATATTATAAGAATTTTTTAAAGTTTTAGCACAATAAGCTACTAACCAATCATGGGCGTGAATAACATCAAAATTTCCTTCTTTCAACATAATTTCATTTGCTTTAGCTATCATATTGAAATTTAATTGTAAAATCCAATCTATAAAATTATTAGGATTAATCATATAGTTATCAACTCTATATACTTTTACACCTTTATCATCCTCAAAATAAGGTGCATCTCCTTCTCTATAAGTAATTACTGTTACATCATGTCCATCTTTATGTAATGTTCTTGATAAATCGTATACTACTCTTGCGATTCCTCCTACCACTCTTGGTGGATATTCCCATGTTAACATTAGTATCTTCATTAAAATTCTCCCTTTCTTTTCTTATATTTTCTTTTGTTTTTTTATTTTTGATTCTATTTTGACATTCTCTTACATTATTGTATACAAATTTTCAAAAAAAGTAAATGCCTTTTTTAAAAAAACATTCACTTTTTTTATTCTTTTTTTAATTATATGCAATTAATTAGATTTCTTTCCAAATTTTTTTGAAATAAATGAAGTATCATAATTATTATTTTTAAAATCTTCATCTTCTAATATTTTTAAAATAAAATCCGCATTTGTTTTAATTCCCTCAACCACTAATTCTGCTATACTACTTTTCATTTTAGCAATTGATTCATTTCTATCTTTTCCGTGAACTATAATTTTAGCTATCATTGAGTCATATGTTGGCGGTATTTTATATCCAGGATAAATTGCTGTATCAATTCTTACACCATTTCCACCTGGTAAATGTAAGTCTGTTATTGTTCCTGGGCAAGGCATAAAGTTTTTATCTGGGTCTTCTGCATTTATTCTAACTTCTAGACTATGTCCTGTAAAAGTTATATCTTTTTGCTTAAAACTTAAATGCTCTCCACTTGCAATTTTTATTTGTTCTTTTATTATATCAATACCTGTTACCATTTCAGTTACTGGATGTTCTACTTGAACTCTAGTATTCATTTCCATAAAATAAAAGTCTTTATTTTTATCTACCAAAAATTCAATTGTACCAGCATTAGTATATCCTATTTCTTTAACAGCATTTACTGCCACTTCTCCCATTTTCTTTCTTGTCTTATCATCTAATATAGGAGATGGTGTTTCTTCCAATACTTTTTGATTTCTTCTTTGTACTGAGCAATCTCTTTCACCTAAATGAACGCAATTTCCATGTTCATCTGCTAACACTTGAATTTCCACATGTCTTGGATTTTCTACAAACTTTTCTAAATAAAGACTGTCATCATTAAAAGAAATTTTTGCTTCTTGTTTTACTAAATCATATTCTTTTTCTAGTTGCTCTTTATTATATGCAACACGAATACCTCTTCCGCCACCACCAGCTGATGCTTTTAGCATTACAGGATATTTTATTTGCTCTGCTAAAGAAACTGCTTCATCTTTAGATTTTATCAAACCTTCAGAGCCTGGTACTACTGGTACACCTGCTTTTTTCATTGTTTCTTTTGCTTTTGATTTATTTCCAAGTAATTCTATTAATTTGTAATTTGGTCCAATAAATTTTATTCCCATTTCTTCACAAATTTTAGCAAAAGTACTATTTTCTGATAAAAATCCAAATCCAGGATGAATACTATCTGCACCTGTTAAGCAAGCTGCTTCTAAAATAGCTTTCATATTTAAATAGCTCTTATTAGAGGCTGCTGGTCCAACACAAATAGCTTCATCTGCTAAACTCACATGTAAAGCTGTTTTATCTGCTTCTGAATATATTGCAACAGTTCTAATTCCCATCTCTCTACATGCTCTAATAATCCTTACCGCAATTTCTCCACGATTAGCTATCAATACTTTCTTTAACATCTTATTCTCCCTTTCATTTATACAATTGCAAAAGTTAATTCACCTTTTGCTGCTACTTTTCCATCAACTGTAGCTATGGCCTCTCCTATTCCTATAGGACCTTTTCTTTTTATTATCTTAACTTCTAATTTTAAAGTATCTCCAGGCACTACTTGTTTTTTAAAACGTATTTTATCAATTCCTCCAAATAAAGCATTTCTACCTTTATTTTCCTCCATAGAAAGAATTGCAACTGCTCCTGTTTGAGCAAGTGATTCTACAATTAACACTCCTGGCATTATTGGGTTTCCAGGAAAATGTCCTTTAAAATAATATTCCTCCTCGCTAACATGCTTATATGCTGTTGCACTTTCTCCTGGTACATATTCTTCTACTTCATCAATCATTAAGAAAGGTTCTCTTTGTGGTATTATATTTTTTATCCCTTCTTTATCTAAAACCATTGTTATTCCTCCTATTTTATTTTGAATAATGGTGTTCCATATTCTACTACATCTTCATTATTTACACAAACTTCTACTATTTCACCATCAAATTCTGATTCAATTTCATTCATCAATTTCATAGCTTCTACAATACATAAAACTTGACCTTTATGTACCTTGTCACCTACTTTAACAAATGGTTCTTTATCTGGTGAAGAACTTGCATAAAATGTTCCTACCATTGGGCTTTTTACTATTTTTAAGTTTTCATCTTCTTTATCTTTTCCTTCTGACTCATCTTTTTTTACTATAGCTGTTTGTTGCTCTTTAGTAACAACTGGTGTTGTCATTGGTGCACTTGCTTCTATAACATTACCTGGTGCTGTAATTACGACCTCTTTTTCAGTATTTTTCTTCATTTTTATTTTAATACCTTCTGGGAATTCTATCTCTAAAGAATCTATTTTTGAATCTCCCATATCATCCATCAATTTTTTAATATCTTTATAATCCATTTTATTTCCTCCTATTATAGATTATTTTTGAAAGATGTGTCCCAAACGCGAATTTTTTTACGTAAAGGAAACGTCCCAAATGCGAAATTATTTGTATTCTTTTAGCAATAAACTACTATTATGTCCTCCAAATCCTAATGAATTTGATATTGCATATTTGATTTCTACATTTCTTCCTTCATTTGGTACTACATCCAAATCACATTCTTCATCTGGTACTTTGTAATTTATTGTTGCAGGTACGAATCCTTCTTCTATTGCTTTGCTACACACTATTGCTTCTACTCCTCCTGCTGCTCCTAATAAATGACCAGTATGTCCTTTTGTTGAGCTTACCATTACTTTTTTAGCTACTTCTTCTCCTAATGCTGTTTTTATTGCTTGTGTCTCACAAGAATCATTTAAATGTGTTGAAGTTCCATGAGCATTTATATATGTAATTTCTTCTGGTTTTACATTTCCTTCTTCCATTGCTAATTTCATAGCTCTTGCTCCACCTTCTCCACCTGGTGCTGGTGAAGTAATGTGATATGCATCTGAAGTTGCTCCATAACCTACTACTTCTGCGTAAATTTTTGCACCTCTAGCCTTTGCGTGTTCTAATTCTTCTAGTATTACAACTCCTGCTCCTTCTCCCATTACAAATCCACTTCTTTCTTTATCAAATGGGATACTTGCTCTATTTTTATCTTCAGCTTTTGTTAAAGCTTTTATATTTGTAAATCCTGCAATACTAAGTGGTGTAATTCCTGCTTCTGTTCCTCCTGCTATTACAATATCTTGATATCCATGTTTTATCATTCTAAAGCTTTCACCGATACAATGTGTTCCTGTTGCACAAGCTGTTACCATTGCAAAAGATTCTCCTTTTGCTCCCATATCAATTGCAACATTTCCTGTTGCCATATTTAATATTCCCATTGGTATATACATAGGAGATACTCTATCTGGTCCTTTTTCATTACATTTTTTGTTTTCTCTTTCTATTGTTTCAATTCCACCTATTCCAGAACCGATTACAACTCCTACTCTTTCCATGTTTTCTTTTTCTCTATCTAATCCACTATCTTTCCACGCTTCTCTTGTTGCAATCATGGCATATTGTGAAAATTTATCTAATCTTTTAGCTTCTCTTCTATCGAAATAATCTTCTGGATTATAGTCTTTCACTTCTGCTGCTAGTTTTACTTTAAAATTAGTTGTATCAAATGATTTTATATAATCAATTCCACATTTTCCATCTTTGATACCTTTCCAAAACTCTTCTACATTATTTCCTAATGGAGTTATTGCTCCTAAACCTGTAATTACAACTCTTCTCATTTTAAAATCTCCTTATTCTCTTAAAAATTACACTTTAATATTTTATCACATTTTTAAAGATTTTTCTATTAGTATACCTGGTCGAATTTTTCCTACATAACTTTTTGCTACATAACCATTCCACCATCTATATTTATTACTTGACCTGTAATATATGAACTTTTTTCTGAGCCTAAGAAGTAAATTACTTCTGCTACTTCTCTTGCTGTTCCCATTCTTTTTAATGGTATTTGCGCATTTATACTTTCTTTTACGCTATCAGATAATACACTTGTCATATCTGTTGCAATAAATCCAGGAGCTACTGCATTTGCTCTAATATTTCTTGATGCCAATTCTTTTGCTACACTTTTTGTAAATCCTATTATTCCTGCTTTTGATGCTGAATAATTACACTGACCTGCATTTCCTACTACTCCCACTACAGATGCTAAGTTTATAATACTTCCTTGTCTTTTTTTCATCATGTATTTAGTTACTGATTTTGTTACTAAATATGTTCCCTTTAAGTTTATTTCTATAACTTTATCAAAATCTTCTTCACTCATTCTCATAAGTAATGTATCTCTTGTAATACCTGCATTATTAACTAAAACATCTATTTTTCCAAATTCAGCAATTGCAGATTCTACCATATTATTTACATCTTCTGCTTTTGATACATCTGCCTTTACTAGCAAACATTTAACACCTTTTTCTTCAAATTCTTTTTTAATTCCTTCTACATCCGTTTTATCAGATACATAGTTTATTACTACGTCATATCCATTTTCTGCATAGACTTCTGCAACTTCTTTTCCTATTCCTCTTGAACCACCTGTTACTAATACTACTTTTCTTTCTTCCATTATACTTCTTCCTCCTCTAAATATTTTTCTAAACTTTCTAGGCTATTTATATTATAAGTTTTTGCTTCTTTGTTATCTTTCTTTACAAATCCTGTTAATGTTTTTCCAGGTCCTATTTCAACATATTCATCTACATCCTCTTCTTGCATTAATTTTATTGCTTTATCAAATCTTACGGAGCTTATTATATGTTTTGCAAGTATTTCTTTTATATTATCATTCTCTTTATAGTAAGTTCCATCTATATTTTTTATTACTTTAACATTATTTTCATTTAGATTAAATGTTATATTTTCTAGTTCTTTTTCATAAGCTTCTTTAGCTTTAATTAATTTTTCTGTATGGAATGGTCCACTTGTTTTAAGTGGTATTACTCTTCTTGCTCCAGCATTCTTTAATTTTTCAACTGCTTCTTCTATAGCTTCTTTTACTCCTGATATTACTGTTTGTGAACTACAATTATAGTTTGCAGGAACGGCAAATTTTCCAGAAGTTTTAAGTTCATTACAAATTTCTTCAATCTTACTAGAGTCTAACCCAATTACTGCTGCCATTGAATATTCTTCATCTGGAATTAAGTTTCCCATATAATATCCTCTTTTTTTAATTAGTTTTATTCCATCTTCAAATGATATTATTCCTGCACATATTAATGCTGCATATTCTCCTAAACTTAATCCACATGCTATTTCACAAGTAATCCCTTTTGCTTTTAAAACTTCCAATATAGCTAGGCTTGTTACCAATATTGCAATTTGCGTGTTTTCTGTTTTATTTAACTCTTCTTCTGGTCCTTCAAAACATAATTTTTTAACATCCATTTCTGATATTTCACAAGCTTTATCATAAACCTTTTTAGCTTCATCATATTTTTCATAAATATCTTTTCCCATTCCTACAACTTGCGCTCCCTGTCCTGGGAATAAAAATGCTCTTTTCATATTATTTTCCTCCTTGTCCAATTTGGGACGTTTCCTTTTGGACATTTTGTCCAATTTGAGGCATATCCCTAAATTTAAATTTCTAATAATATACTTCCTGTATTCAATCCTCCACCATAGCCAAGTAATATTACTTCATCTCCAACAGATAACAAGTTTTTTTCTAACATTTCTGCTATTGCTATTGGTATGCTTGCACAGAATGTATTTCCTTTTTTATCTATATTTATATAAAATTTACTAACATCAACACCTAACCTACTTGCCATTGCTTTCATTATTTTTAAATTAGATTGATGAGGTATTACAAATTTTATATCATCCAAACTTTTTCCTGATAATTTCATTAATTTTTTTACATTTCTTACAGGTTTTGTAACTGCATATTTATAAACTTCTTTTCCATCCATATATAAATTACTACCTGCATTATATGTAAGAATATTTTTTTCATCTCTTTGCGCTTCTATGTTTACAAAATATTCTTTTTTTTCTTCTGTTTGTTCCATTAAAACAGCCCCTGCTCCATCTGATAGCACTACCTTTGTTCCTATATCTTTCTCATCTATAATTTTTGAAAGTAAATCTACTCCTACAACTAATGCCTTTTTTATCCTTGCAGTTTCTATATAAACTTTAGCAATATCAAATGCATTTATAAATCCACTACATCCTGCTAGTATATCTAAGCATATACATGAATTTATTCCTAATTCTTTTTGTATATAATTTGATATTCCCGGCATTATATTTTTACTTGATGTTGTTGCAACTACTATTAAATCTACATCAAGAATATTTCTACTCTTTCCAATTTTTCTTACTGCTTCTAAAGCCAATTCTTCTATTGTTTCTTCTTTTACGTAGTATCTTTCTTTTATCCCTGTTCTTTTACTTATATATCCTTCCTTTAAATTGAAATCTTTTTCAATTTCACTATTTAAAACTTTTCGTCTTGGCATATAGGCTTTAGCATCTATTATTTTTATATAGTTCATTTTTCACCTCACTTTTTCTTTATTATTTATATACTATTTTTTCTTTTTTTTCTATTAGTCTAACTGGTCATATTTTATCATAATATGTTTTTTATTTCTACTTTTAAGCTTAAACCCCAAATAAAAAAAGATAACAAAACTCATATATGCTTGTTATCTTTTTTATATTTTAATTATTGTATATTATCCTGAACCTCTTGTTGTTCTATTCCTTCTTGTGTTTGTTGCTCTTCTTCTCCACTGCCTTCTTGATTTTGTTCTCCCTCGTTTCCTTGTACTGCTTCAGTATTTTCTTGAATATTTTGTGTATTATCAGTATTTGTACTATTAGTTGTGTTGTTTGTATTATTATTTGATGTGTTATTATTATTTATTGTCGTATTTACTGTTCCGCCTTCACTTTGTTTTCTAACACCAATATTATCTAAATATTGTTCAGCGTCCATTGTTTGATTATTTGCTGTTATATAATAATGTCTTTGCCCTCCACTTATTGTCATATAAATATCATCTGCTACAGGTCCTCTAAATAGCTCTTGTCCTACTGAATTTAATAATGTATATTTCTCATCCTTACATGCAACAATTACTTCATAATCTGGTATTACAAGTAAATTTAATGCATCTCTGTTACTCCTTGCTATATAACCAAAGCTATCATACGTAAAATCTACTACTTGATTTCCATTCAAATCATATAATCCCCATAATTCACCTTTTCTTACAGGAATTAAATTTCCAGCTAATATATATTTGTTCTTTATATTATTTTGTGAAAATGGTGATATATCCATCCCTACTTCGTCATTCTCTATATAAATTTTCACATTTCCTCTTAAATCGATTACTCCATATTTATCATCATTTGAAGCTACATATAAACCAGCATCACTATCCATTAATTCTATAGAGTCGTACATAATTTGTACTTTTGTTTCGCCTTTGCTTCCTAATATTCCTACTTTTTTATTTGTCTCTACTTTAAAATCTCCTGTTTCTGGAAGATATGTAATATTATCATATTTTGGCTCTAATATTACATTTCCATTAATATCTATAACAGCATATACATCTTCATTTTTGCCACTTGTTACAACTAACATATCATTCAATATCGCTTTTTGATTTGCAAAAACATCACTAATTTCAGCATAGCCGTAATCTAATACTCTAGGTGCATATGTTTGTACTAAATATGGTAATGTATAAATATATACTCTATTACTGTCTTGGTCATATTGAAAACTTACATTAAAAGCCTGCTCTATAGCATCAGAAGTTGCATATAATACACCATTTATAGCTTTGACCGGATCATCCACATAAACATTTTCATAATTACTAGAATTAGTTGTAAGATCCAACTTGTATATAGTATTAGAACCTAGAGAAAAGTTCGCAACTTCATTATCACTTTGAACATAACATTTACTTTGATCTTCTGATCTTTGAGTATATTCTCCATTATAGCTGCTATATCCCAAATAAGTTGCAATTTCTTTTATTGGAGCATAAATTTTTCCATCATTTTCAAATACCAAAATCTGTTTTAATTTTTCATTTGTCTGTCCATCTAATAACACTCTCATAGTTGTACTTTGGATATAAAACAAATATGATGCTATTGCAATTATTACAATAACTACAAAAATTATTGCACCTAATATAATTCCAGTTGTTCTTTTCTTTTTCTTTTCTTCTTTGCTTTGGAAACTTTCTTCAATCAAATTCATTTGTACCCCTCCTATTTAGTCGGTATAACCGTATTTTTTATAAAACTCATCTCTAAAGTTTGCTAAATTGTCATTCTCTATTTCTATTCTAACCTTTTCCATCAAATTAGTCAAGAATCTTAAGTTATGAATTGATAATAATCTTACTCCTAATATTTCTTTTGCCTTTACTAAATGCCTAATATAGGCTCTTGTATAATTTTTACAAGTATAGCAATCGCACTCTGGATCTAATGGTCCCCAATCTCTTTCATATGTAGCATTTCTTACTACAACTTTTCCATGAGATGTTAGAGCTGTTCCATTTCTTGCAATTCTAGTAGGTAAAACACAGTCACACATATCAATTCCTGCAATTGCTGCTTCTATTAAATAGTCAGGTGTTCCAACCCCCATTAAATATCTTGGTTTATCTTCTGGCATAAGAGGTGTTGTAAATCTTAAAATATCTAAAAATTCTTCTTTTGGTTCACCTACACTTATTCCTCCTATTGCATATCCTGGCAAATCTAATTCCACTAAATCTTTTGCACTTTGTGTTCTTAAATCTTTATAAAATCCACCTTGAATTATTCCAAATAAAGCTTGTTTATCGACTGTTTTATGAGCCGCTTTACAACGCTTAGCCCATCTTGTTGTTCTTTCCATTGAATTTTTAGTATATTCATATGTTGATGGATATGGGCAACATTCATCAAACGCCATAATTATATCTGCACCCAAATCTTCTTCTGTTTCCATAACAGACTCTGGCGTAAAGAAATGTCTGCTTCCATCTAAATGTGATTTAAATTCCACACCTTCTTCTGAAATTGTTCTTAAGTCTCCTAAACTAAATACCTGAAATCCTCCACTATCTGTAAGAATTGGCCTGTCCCAATTCATGAATTTATGAAGTCCTCCTGCTTCTTTTACTATCTTACTTCCCGGTCTTAAATATAAATGATATGTATTTGAAAGTATTATTTGTGCCTTTACTTCTTCTTTTAATTCTTCTGGCGTCATTGACTTTACAGTAGCTTGTGTACCTACTGGCATAAATATTGGTGTTTGTATATCTCCATGAGGAGTATGAATTACTCCTCTTCTTGCTCCTGTTTGTTTATCTACATGTAATAATTCATATGTTACTGCTGATTTCATTTCTTCCTCCTTGCCGTTTTACCATGCTGTTTTTCAGGACGGGGTCAAAAAACAGCACTATTTTATTACTTATTTTATTTTTCATTTCATTTTTTTATTTTATGCTGTTTTTTGACCCCGTCCTGAAAAACAGCATAACATCAGTCCATTTACTGAATAAACATTGCATCTCCAAAACTAAAAAATCTATATTTTTCTTTTACTGCTTCTTTATATGCTCTCATTATATAATCTTTTCCAGCCAACGCTGATACTAGCATTAATAATGTTGATTGTGGTAAGTGAAAGTTTGTTATTAGACCATCTAAGCATTTAAACTTATATCCTGGATAAATAAATATTCCTGTATCTGCCTCTGTTTCTGTTACCATACCATTTTCATCTGCAATTGTTTCTAGTACCCTACAAGAGGTTGTTCCAACTGCTATTACTCTTCTTCCTTCTTTTTTTGCTTTATTTATTTTTTCTACGTCTTCTTCCTTTATATAAAAATGTTCTGTATGCATTTTATGTTCTTCCACATTTTCTTCTTTTACAGGTCTAAATGTTCCTATTCCTACATGCAAAGTTACATTTGCAATTTCTACTCCCATTTCTTGCAATTCTTTTAATAATTCTTCTGTAAAATGCAAGCCCGCTGTTGGAGCTGCAGCTGACCCTTCATATTTTGCATATACTGTTTGGTATCTATCATTATCCTTTAAAGATTCATGTATATATGGTGGAAGTGGCATAAGTCCTATTTTATCCAATATTTCATTAAATATTCCATCATAATAAAATTTAACTTTTCTTGTTCCACCTTCCATTGGTTCTATTACTTCTGCTTTTAATAAGCCATCTCCAAAATTAACTTTTGCACCAGCATGTAGTTTATTTCCAGGTCTTACAATACATTCCCAAATATCTCCTTCTATATTATTTAATAATAAAAATTCTACATGCGCTCCTGTTTCTTTTCTTCCATACAATCTTGCTGGTATTACTTTTGTATTATTTCTAACTAATACATCTCCTGGTTTTAAATATTCTACTATATCTTTAAACTTTCTATGCTCTATTGTTTGTTTACTTCTATCTAAAACCATAAGTCTTGATTCATCTCTTTTTTCTATTGGTGTTTGTGCTATTAATTCTTTTGGTAAATCATAATCAAAATCTGTTACCTTCAAGCTAATTACCTTCTTTCCTTTATTTTATTAATTATCTGCTCTATTGTTTGTTTTATTTCTTCTATTATATTTTCTGGTTCTTTAAATGCATCTACTTTAATTGTTTCATTTTGAAAATTGCTACTTTTTGCTGGTTTTAACGTATATATTTCTGCTGGTAATCCTACATTTCCATCACTTGTTCTAATTTCCTTATTCATGTAGTCTTTATACCAATCTCTTTGTCCTACTATAGCTTCGTTTTTATATCCATAACTTTCATATGCATGTAATTCTGGCCTTTCATAACCATATTCCTTAGCATTTCTTTCTAATGTATGCAAAAATTCATGTAGGAAAACTTCTTCTGGGAACTGATTTATTCTTCTATCATATTTATAAATATAGCTTCTAGAATCATTAGGAAGTCTTATGTTTGAAAATCCTATTCCATAATAATCCATTGATCCTAAACCTATCCAGTCATTTACTTGTATATCATCTTCATGTTCCTCATCTCCGAAGTCTTACTACAACAAATATATGGTCATAATTATTAGCAGATATCACATCCTTTATTTGATTTTCTACATCCTCTGGAGCTACATAATAACCAAATTCTTCATCATAAGATAGCTTTGATAGCGGGGTGTCTAATTCATAAATATCACAATTTGCTGTCATTTTTCCTTCTGACAAAGTATAACAAGATGTTTCAAATCTTGAAATCGTATTTTCTATATCTTTTATATCACTATTAGTTACTTCTAAATTAATTTGATTATTATTTATATTAACATTTGTAGTTTTAAATATAAAACATGCAAATTTCCAATCACTATTATTTTCAGCTATTCCTTCTTCTAAAGTAAAATCTGAAAACCATGCTTTTCCTTTTGCTTCTCCTAAATTTCCTCCTAATCTAAACCCTATATTTACTTCTTCTCTATCTTTACTATTAAATATCAGTTCAATTTTTTGCCAATCACTTGTTCCTTGAATTGAAACCGACCTTTCTGTTGAACCTTCAATTGAAATCTGAGCACCTACTCCAGAATTTTCATTCTTTGCTTCCACATTTTCTGTTTTTACCATGCAAGTTACCTTATAAGGCTGATTTTTCTCTACCTTTACTTTTTCATAAAACATCACATCGTTATATTCATTTGATTCTATACTATAGCTTTTTTTATCACTATATTTTACACTATTATCTCTTTTAAATTTTGATGTATACAAGTTTTCTTCACTTTTTACAAAGTTATTAAAATTATTAATTTGATAATATTGGTAAGCAAAATATACCAAAGCACATAATATTATTACTGTTATTATGTAGGTAATTCTACCTAATAATGATTTCTTTTCCTTTGCCATACAAGCTCTCCTCTTTAGCAAAAGCTATGGAAATTTTCCACAGCTTTTAATTTATTTTTCTTCTTTTACATCCTTTTCATTTTTATCATTTAAGTCTTTCATTGAAAGATTTATTCTACCTTGGTCATCTATTTCAATTACTTTTACTGTAACTTTATCTCCAACATGAAGTACATCTTCTACATGTTTTATTTTCTTATTACATATTTTAGAAATATGAAGTAATCCTTCTTTTCCTCCACATCCTAAGTCAACAAATGCTCCAAAGTTCATTATTCTTACTACTTCTCCGTAATAAATTCCTCCAACTTCAACTTCTCTTACTATGTCTTCTACCATTTCTAATGCTTGGATTGCTTTTTCACTATCTGTTGAATAGATTAATACTTGTCCGTCTTCTTCTATATCTATTTTTACGCCTGTTTCATCTATGATTTTATTTATCATTTTTCCACCAGGTCCGATAACATCTTTTATCTTTTCTGGATTTATCATAGTACTTACAATTCTTGGTGCATATTTAGATACTTCTTTTCTTGGCTCGCTTATTACTGGTAACATTACATTATCTAATATATAATTTCTTGCTTTTTCTGTTTTTTCAAATGCTTCTTTTATTATGTCATATGTTAAACCATCACATTTAATATCTACTTGAATTGCTGTAATTCCTTTTTTAGTTCCTCCAACTTTAAAGTCCATATCTCCAAAGAAATCTTCTATTCCTTGTATATCTAAAAGCATTACATAGTCTTCATCATTGTCTGGATTTGTAACTAATCCTGTTGAAATTCCTGCAACTGGTCTTTTTATTGGAACACCAGCATCCATTAATGATAATGTACTTCCACAAATACTTGCTTGTGAAGTAGATCCGTTTGAAGATAATACTTCTGATACTACTCTTATTGCATATGGGAATTCTTCTTTTGATGGTAATACTGGAACTAATGCTTTTTCAGCTAATGCTCCATGTCCTATTTCTCTTCTTCCAGGGCCTCTTGATGTTCTTGCTTCTCCTACTGAATATGGTGGGAAATTGTAATGGTGCATATATCTTTTTGATTCTTCAGTATCTATTCCATCTAAAGTTTGTTCTTCACTTATCATTCCTAATGTTGCAACAGATAATACTTGGGTTTGTCCTCTTGTAAATAATGCACTACCATGAGTTCTAGGAAGTAATCCTACTTCGCATGATAATGGTCTTATTTCATCTAATCCTCTACCATCTACTCTTTTATGCTCGTTAAATATTAATTCTCTAACACATTTTTTTTCAAATTTATTTACAGCTTCACCAAAATCTGGCTCGTGTTCTTCAAAAGCTTCCTCACCAAATTTTTCTTGATAATCTTCTTTTATCTTTTCTGTTAAGTTATCTATATTATTATCTCTAGTTTCTTTATCTTTTTCAAGTAAAGCTATTCTCATATCTTCTCTATAATTTTGCTCAACAAATTCATATATATCATGATTTACTTCAAATGATTTATATTCAAATTTTGGTTTTCCTATTTCTTTTTGAATTCCAGATATAAATTCACAAAGTTTTTTAATTTCATTATGAGCTGTTTTTATTGCTTCTAACATTACATCATTTGGAACTTCATTCGCTCCTGCTTCTATCATTGTTATTTTCTTTTCAGTAGCAGCTACTGTTAATGTTAAATCTGATTTTTCTCTTTCTGCCTCTGTTGGGTTTATTATAATTTTTCCATCAACTAAACCTACATTTACTGCAGCTGTTGGTCCATTAAATGGAATATCAGATATTGCCAAAGCTGTTGCTGCTCCTATCATTGCAGCTACTTCTGGTGAATTGTCTTGTTCTACACAAAGAACTGTTGCATCAACTACTACATCATTTCTAAAATCTTTTGGAAATAATGGTCTTAGTGGTCTATCTATTGCTCTTGCTGTTAATATTGCTTTATCACTTGGTTTTCCTTCTCTTTTTAAGAATCCACCTGGTATTTTTCCTACTGAATATAATTTTTCCTCAAACTCTACTGATAATGGGAAAAAGTCAATTCCTTCTTTTGGTTCTTTTGAAGCTGTTACATTTACTAATACGCATGTATCACCATAACGAACTAACACGCTTCCATTGGCAAGCCCTGCCATTTTTCCGGTTTCAATTACTAATTTTCTTCCGGCTAATTCTGTTTCATAAGTTTTAAACATATTTTACTCCTTCTTTCCTTGTGCCAAGTTAGTTTAATTGTAACCTCTATAATATATTAAATATTAATAATTTACTTTTCTTAATACATTATACAAGTTACCAAATTCCAACTTGGTCACAAAATAATATTTTCTTGATAAAAGCCCGTGCTAAAGTAAGCATAGGCTTTTATACTTATAACTATTTTCTTAATCCTAATTTTTCAACGATATCTCTATATCTATTAATATCTTTTTTAACTAAGTAGTTTAATAGATTTCTTCTTTTACCAACCATTTTTAATAAACCACGTCTTGAATGGTTATCTTTTTTGTGAACTTTTAAGTGTTCTGTTAATTCGTTGATTCTTTCTGTTAAAAGAGCTACTTGAACTTCTGGTGAACCAGTATCGTTTTCATCTCTTTTATATGTGTTGATTATTTCTTGTTTTCTTTCCTTTGTCATCATTTTAAATACACCTCCTACTTTCTTTATTCCTTAAGCTGAGTTTAAAGCTGGTGTAACCTAAAAACTAAGCATAAGGTATTACGACATATCTATTTTACTATATTTTCCACAATATTGCAAGTGTTTTACAAATTATTTTTGTGAGAATTTTTGGGGACTGGCCTTTTTTGTCTCACTTTCACATTTTTTACCAAAATGATACAAAAATGCCCGTCCCCAATTGTCTTATTCTACACTTTTTAAACTTTCTATCATATCTATTTTCTTTAATGCAAAATATGTTACAAAGTTAACAATTAAAGTAAATGCAATTGTAATTAATGTAGAATATACATAACTTAATGGCTCTATTGTTTTATTAAACCTTAGCATATTTATTTCACATGTTCCTATTATAAAGTAATTTAAGAAATATCCTGCAACTAATCCTAATGCAATTCCAATTAGTGTTAATAGTATTGTTTCCCTTGTTACATAATCGTATACCTCTTTATCATAAAATCCTAAAACCTTTATTGTAGCAAGTTCTCTTATTCTTTCACTAATATTTACATTTGATAAATTATATAAAACTACAAATGCAAGAAGTCCTGCTGATACAATTAATACTACAACAACATAATTTAAAGATTCCATTGTTTCGTCCATTGTCCTTATTGCTGATGAAATTAATGATACAGATGATATTTCATTATAATTCATTAATTCTTCTGCTAAACTATCTTCTTGTTCTTCTGACAAGTTGCTATCTTGTACAAGTAAGACATTAGACTCATATTGTTTATTATATAAGTTTTCATACAATTCTTTTGACATATAAACATAGTGATAAACGTAATTTTCAACAACATTTGAAATAGTTACTTGTTTTTGGTTTCCATCACCATCTTGCAGTGTAATTGTATCTCCTTCTTTTACACCTAACAATTCTGCTGCTTTATCTGTTAAACATATTTCATTATCATTTAATGTTACTTTTTCTTTTGTATCTAAATCAACTATATTTATTGTTCCATCTAAAGAATTTTTATCTTCTGGAACTATTATTTGAACGTCTTCTTCAACTCCATTATTTATTGCAGTTTCAGTTGTCATATAAGTTTCAACGACGTTTGTTATTTCATCTTTTTGATTTAGATTGTTTTTTAAATCTTCAATCTGTTTTTCTTCCAATCCGTCTTTTAAGCTTATTTGTATATCATAATTAAATACATGCTCATATTGATCTGGCATAATCCTGCTAATAGAATCTTTTAATCCAAATCCTGTAAGTATTAAAGCTGTACAGCCCATAATTCCTATTATTGTCATTAAAAATCTTTTCTTGTATCTAAATATATTTCTTACTGTTACTTTTCTTGAAAAACTTAGTCTTTTCCAAATAAATGGTATTCTTTCTAATAATACTCTTTTTCCTATTTTAGGGGCTTTCGGTCTCATAAGTATTGCTGGCGTTTGTCTTAATTCTCTTACAACTGCATATATAGTTGCTCCTACAATACAAATAAATATTAAACCAAGTCCAATTGTTCCAAACTTCCAATTAAAGTTTAGTGAAATGTCTCCTATTTGATACATCATAGAATACATCATCCATATTATTTTAGGAATTAATACAAATCCTACGCTCATACCAAATATTCCACCAATGGTCGATGCCAAACTTGCATATATTACATATTTACTAGCAATTTGGAATTTATTATATCCTAATGCTTTTAAAGTTCCTATTTGTGTACGTTGTTCTTCTACCATTCTAGTCATTGATGTTAATGAAATTAAAGTTGCAACTATGAAAAATACAATTGGGAAAACCTGTCCTATATTTTCTACACTTTCTGTATCTTGTATAAAACTTACATAACCACTATTTTGTTCCCTATCTAAAACATACCATGTTGGTTTTTCGATTTTTGCTATTTCATCTCTTGCATCTATTAATTCCGCTTCTGCATCACTTAATTGCTTATTAACATCTTCTTTTTGTTTTTCGAGCTCTTCTTCACCACTAGTTATCTCCTCTTTTGAAGTTTTTAGCTTATCTTTAGCCTCTTGTAATTGTGCAAGAGTAGAACTTTTTGTTTCCTTATAGCTACTTTCTTGTTTTTCTACTTCTTGTTTTGCAGCTTGAATTTGATTTCTTCCATTTTGTATTTCTTGTTTTCCAGATGCAATTCCATTTTCAATTTCAGTTATTCCAGCAGTAAGTGTGTTTTTAGTTTCTTCTAATTTACTTATTTGTGCTTCGCAAGCTAATTTTTGTCCAGTTAAAGACTCTAAACTTCCACTATCAATATTTGGATTTTTTAAAGCTTCTAAAATTCCATTATATGTTTCATTTGCTATATTTAAAGAACTATTTACGGCAGCTAAGTTAGTTTCTAATCCAGATTTTTGTTCTTCTAATGCTGCAAATTGTTCATTTGCTTGTGCTTCTTGTTCATTTAAAGTTTCTTCGCTTTCACTTATCTGAGTTTTTGCATCTTCTATTTGCTTTTCAGCATTTGCAAACTCTTCATTTGCTTTTTGTTCATTTTCGGCAATTTCTTTTTCTCCATCTTCTATTTGTTTTTTGCCATTGTCTATTTTCTTTTGAGCATTGTTAATCTCATCCTCTGCTTCTTGCTTTTTATTATTAAATTCACTTTCTGCCTCTTCTAATTTAGTAGTCGCTGTATTAATTAATTCATCTTGTCTTGCTTGTTCTCTTTCATCTTTTATTTCTTCTATCTTACTTTTAGTATTACTAATTAATTCTTTATATTCATCACTAGATGTCTCAAGCTCATTTGCTCCTTTTACTTTTACATATATATTTGTATATATATCTTTTGCATTTATATTATCTTTATTTATGTATATATAATAATCTACTTTTCCAGAACCTAGTGTACTACTTCCTCTATCTCTTGATAAATAAAGTGGACTTGCTACAGTTCCAACAATTTTCATTTCTTTATTAACTAAAAATTCTACTTCTTCACCATCATCATTTTGAGTGTTTTCTATTTGTATCTCTATTGTATCGCCTATATTTTTGCCTGTTTGTACTAAGAAATTTGGCTCTACCACACATTCGGACGTATTTTCTGGCAATTTTCCTTCTATTAATCGTGGCTTATTAATATCTTCCACGCACATTATTTTAACAATTTCTTCTACTTTATCAATTTCTAATTTTCCATCTGTTTCATACGTTCCAATTACTTTATCAACATTTTCTATTTTTGAAATCTCATTTATATCATCATCTGTTAGCCCTAAAGTAGACATCACTTGTATATCATAAACATTTTGATTATCATAATATTTATCTATGGTATCAACCATATCAGGTGAAGTTGCTCTAATTCCCGCAAAGAAACCAACACCTAAAAAAGCCATAAGCAAAATTGATAAAAATCTTTTATAGGTATTTTTTATTTCTTTTACACTATCTTTCATAAGTGCTTTTTTCATATGCTTCACCTCCTATGTCCAATTGGAGACGTTTCCTTTTGGACAAAATGTCCATTCTGGGATATATCTTACCATTCTATTTCTTCTACTGGTTTCGGATTTTGATTTATTTCTATTTTTTCTGCTGTTCCATTTTTAAAATGTATTACTTTATCAGCCATTGGAGCTAGTGCTCCATTATGTGTTATTATTAATACTGTCATATTTTCTTTTCTTGCTGTATCTTGTAATAATTTTAATATTTGCTTTCCTGTTTTATAGTCTAAAGCTCCTGTTGGTTCATCACATAACAATAGCTTAGGATTTTTAGCTATTGCTCTTGCAATTGCCACCCTTTGTTGTTCTCCTCCTGATAATTGTGAAGGAAAGTTATTCATCCTATCTTTTAACCCAACCTTTTCCAATACACTTTCTGGATTTAATGACTTTTTACAAATTTGAGTTGCAAGTTCTACATTTTCTCTTGCTGTTAAATTCTGAACTAGATTATAAAATTGAAATACAAATCCTATGTCATTTCTTCTATATCCTATTAATTCTTTATTTTTTAATCGTGTTACTTCTTTTCCGTCTACTATTACTCTTCCTGATGTTGCTGTATCCATTCCTCCCAAAATATTCAAAGCTGTTGTTTTTCCAGCTCCTGACGGACCAACAATTACTACCAATTCTCCTTTTTCTATTTGAAAATTAGTATCATTTAATGCATTTATTTTTATTTCTCCCATTTCATATATTTTATTAACATTTTTAAACTCTATATAAGGCATATTAATCACCTCTTATTTCTAATGTATCTATATACAAAATTATACCATATTTTTCTATTTTTTGGAAGCTTTTTGCTTTATTAAAAACTTATTTTTCTGTGAATTTTTGATGAACAAAATGCTAAAAAACCTACTAAAATAAGTAGGCTTACACTATATATTCTATTTTATTATTCGGAAAATACTTATTCATTTGCTCTCTTAAAAATAACTCTCCATCCTTTTTATATTCTTCTTTATATCTATATTTTCCTCTTCCTCCACCTCTCATTATTTCTTTATTATATAAATTAATCGCATTTGGAAAAGCTTCTTCATTTATTTTAGTATGAACATAGCTATAAGTCATAAAAATTATCTCAAAAAATGCTTCTTTTTTCACTTTTTTAGATAACTTACTATCTAATATTTTTATTAATTCTAAATATAAATCTTTCCAATTTTCAACCATAATAACTGGTGCAATTAATATTCCTACTTTGTATCCCGCTTCACTTAGTTTATTTAATGCTTCTATTCTATTATCTAACCTAGAAGTTCCAAACTCAACTCTATTTATAATATAATCTGGATTAACGCTCATTCTAACTGTAACTTTTCCTTTATGGTCTAGTGGTAAAATATCATCCACCATATCAAATTTTGTAGGGAATGTAAGTTTTCCTTTTTTGGTATCTTTAAAATTTTCTATTGTCCAAACCAAGTTGCCTGTAATACTATTTTCTAAAACTAAATCACTATTACTCCCAATTTCAAAAGTTAATTCTTTCTCTGATTTTTCTGCTGTTTTTATTATTTTATCCAGCATCTGCTCTCTATTTACAAATAATCTTAAATAACTACATTTATTGTAATTACAAACTAAATAGCAATACATACAAGAAGCAGTACAACCAGAGGAAGTATAAGGAACTAAATAATCTGATGTTTTATGGTTTTCTACAAATTTATGTGTTTTTCTGACCCCAATTATCAAATTTCTTTTCATATCTGCAAATTCTTTATTTGATTTTTTTCTCATTTCTTCAATATTATTATGATTTTCTATCTCTACTTTTGGCACATCTTTATATTTTTCCATTAACTCTATTCCTAATGGATAATCTAAAATATTTTTCTCATAATAAATAGCTTTTGGTTTAAACATATTTTGCCTCCTTAAAAATTAGTTTAACCAAAAGCTATTATTTAATTCTTTTATTTTTCTATTCTTTCATAAGTTACGAAATAATAATCTAAATCATTTTTTTCATCTGTTATACCTTTTTCTCTGCTAGTTTCTTTCCAAATACTACTATCAATTCTTGGGAAAAATGTATCTCCATCAAAATCTTTTTCTATTTCTGTAACATACATTTTCTTTACATATGGCATAAGGAAATTATATATCATTGCTCCACCTATTACAAATGCTTCTTCTTTTCCTTCTATTAAATCTTGGATTTGAAGTAATGAATGAACAACTTCTACATTTTCATCTTCCACCTTAAAGTCAGGGTTTTGACTAAATATTATATGTTTTCTATTAGGAAGTGGTTTTCCTAAAGACTCAAATGTTTTTCTTCCCATTATTATTGTATGACCTGTTGTTAATTCTTTAAAATGTTTTAAATCTTCTGGCAAATGCCAAATCATTTTGTTATCTTTTCCTATTATATTATTTTTTGCTTTTGCTACTATTATACTTAGCATTTTCTTCCTCCTATTATTCTTATATGTTTTATTTTACTATCATAATTATTATACCTATAACAATTGCTATTACTCCTGCAATTATAGGCATTATATTCTTTCCCTCATAAATTTCAGTTGGATTATTGGGATTATAATGTATTTGTACTGTTTGTCCCACAAAAACTGCTCTTTTGTTTGAATTAGATTTTCTTACATATTTATTCTCACCCACATAATATTCATATACTGGATATAAACTTACTTCTCCACTTGTTCCAAAACTAAATCCATTGTGATTATAATCATTATTTGTATGATAATTTCTTTCTCCTGAAACATCAACTACTGTAGCCATTGTAACTCCTGTACATACTTTTCTTTGCCTAACACTTAAAATAACTACTATAATTCCAACAATTAAAAATACTAGACCAAGAAGAATCTCCATTTTTATTTTCCTCCTTTATATTTTCTATGTGCTGTTTTTTGACCCCGTCCTGAAAAACAGCAAGGCTGAAAGACATCAAGACTGAAAAACAACATTTTATTCTGCTACCGGTATTTTACCAATCTTAACTTCTTTTTGATAATCATATCCTTGTACTTCAAAATCTTCTACTTTAAAACTATAAAAGTCTTTTGTATCATTATGTATAACTAACTTTGGACAAACATCTACTGGTTTTGCTTCTTCTATTAATTTTTTAACTAAAGGAATATGTCTATCATATATATGACAATCTCCTATATTATGTGTTAAAGTTCCAACTTCTAAACCTGAAACTTGTGCAAACATATATTGAAGTGCTGCATATTGCATAACATTCCATCCATTTGCTGTTAGCATATCTTGTGAACGCTGATTTAATATTAAATGTAATTTTCCTTCTTTTACAAGCCATTGTGTACCATATGCACATGGTTCTAAGTTCATATCTTTTAATTCTGCATGATTAAATATATTTGTCATAATTCTACGACTAGATGTATCGTTTTTAAGTAAATAAAGTACATAATCTACTTGGTCCATTTCTTTTAAACCTTGCTTTGTTTTAAACTTGTATTTTTTTCCTAATTGATAACCATAAGCTTTACCAATACTACCATTTTTATCTATCCATTGGTCCCAAATATGTGAGTTTAAGTCTTTTACATTATTTGATTTCTTTTGCCAAATCCATAATATCTCATCAATTGCTTTGTAAACTGTTTTTGAATTATTTCTAAGTGTTATCATTGGAAATTCTTTTCCTACATCATATTTATTACTAACTCCTACTATTGAAATATAATTAGCTTCACTTCCATCTTCCCATCTTGTACGCACATTAGTTCCTTTTGAAGAATATCCATGTTCTAAAATTTCTTTGCATGTATCTATAAAATTTTTATCTGCTTCTGTCATTTTAGTTTTCCTCCTTTTTTTCTAACTCTACCAAGTTTCTTGCCATTTGAACACCTGCTGCTGATGCCATCATTAATCCTCTTGTCATTCCTCCGCCATCTCCTATGCAATATAAGTCTTTGACACTTGTTTCAAAGTTTTCATCTATAAAAACTTTATTACTATAGAATTTTATTTCTGGTGCATATAGTAAATTATGTGGATCTGCAAATCCTTCTATAATCTTATCCATTGCACTTATAAATCTTAATATATCTGTCATTGTTCTATATCCTATTGCAAAAGTAATATCTCCTGGTACTGCTGATTTTAATGTTGGAACAACTTCATTGTTATCTAATTCTTCTTGCCATGTACGTTTTCCTCTTCTAATATCTCCTAAACGCTGTACTAAGATAGCTCCATTTCCTAATTCATTTAAGTTTTTAGCTACATTTTTACCATAATCTATTGGCTTATTAAATGGATGTTTAAAATTATGTGACACAAGTATTGCTAAATTTGTATTTGTACTTTTCTTGTCTTTATATGAGTGTCCATTTACTAATGATAAATTATCATCATAAACTTCTTCTGATACAAATCCACTAGGATTTTGGCAAAATGTTCTTACTTTATCTCTAAATGGATATGGTCTTCCTATAAATTTTCCTTCATATAAATACTTATTTACGTCTTTCATAACTTCATCTTTAAGTTCATATCTTACACCAATATCTACTGCTCCTGGCTCTGTTTTTATTTCATATTTGTCACACATATTAGATAACCAATCTGCACCTTTTCTTCCAACAGCTAAAACTACTTTTTTAGCTAGAAGCTCTTCCTTTTCTTCAGGCTTATTTGCGTTTCTGATTCTTACGCCTTTTATTTGGTTATCTTCTATTATTAGGTCTTCTACTACTGTTTCATATTTCATTTCAATGTTATTTTCTTCTAAAAAGTCTTGAATTTTTTTATATATTTCGTGGCTTTTCTCTGTTCCTAAATGTCTTATTGGGATACCTATTAAATTAATATCCTCTTTTGCGGCTTTTCCCTTTAATTTATCAATTTGTTCTTTATATTTTGTTCCTTCTAAATGTTTATCTGCTCCAAATTTTAAATAAACACTATCTGCATAATCAATTAATTCTTTTGTTTTTTCTACTCCTACATATTTATGTAAGTTTCCTCCAACATAAATATCATCATCTTCCTTATTATATAGAGAAAGTTTACCGTCTGAAAATGCTCCCGCTCCTGAAAATCCACTTGTTATATTACAATATGGTTTACATTTGATGCATTCTCCCTTTTTTTCTACTGGGCAATAACGTTTTTCTACTGGTTTTCCTTCATCTATTAGTACTACATTTTTAGCCTTATTTTTTATAATTAATTCATAAGCTAAAAATATTGAACTAGGTCCCATTCCTACAACAATCAAATCGTACTTATTCATAAAATCACTTTCCTTTATATAAATTCTCCAAAACCACTTTAGAGTATATCATAAGGTTTTATAAATTTCTACAAAATTTTACAATTTATTTTTATTAATTTTTGCTTGTTTTAAAATGGAATATACTGTACTTCTCTTTACTTCTTTACAATGTCTTGATATAGTTATCTTTCCTGGTTTTGTTTTATGCTTATATTGATAGTGTCCTCCTGTTACTTTATACTTGTACCAACCATCATTAAGCAATATTCTTTCTACGTCTATAAACTTCATGTGCCACCTTCTTCCTTTTTATGATCTTTAATTTTAATTGAATAATTTAGAATTAAATTTTGAATATAAAATTCAAGAAAAAATAATATAAAAAATAATGATTAAATTATATCACCAATTTTGATATAATTCAATCATTTTCGTTCGACAAAATTCGACATTTACCACCACTTTGGCACATATTCTTCTTCATGTTCTCCAAGTTCTTGTATGTATCCATTTTTAAAATCTAGCTCATCTATAAAATCTTCTATTTTTTTCCACTCTTCTTTTGTAAGTTTTCTATTTATTTCTTTATATTCTTCTTTTTCTTTTACTAAATATGTTGGAAAATATTGTGCCATAACACTTACATAATTTTCTTCATTTAAATTTTCTTTTATCCACTTTAAAACTTTTTTGCTATTTTCTATATTATTTGGTAAAACTAAATGCCTTACAATTATTCCTTTTTCCATTATGCCATTTTCATTTATTTTAGTTTTTCCTACTTGCCTTTGCATTTCTAATATTGCTTTTGTTGCAATCTCAAAATAATTATCTACTTTTGAATATTTTTTAGCTAATTCATCTTCTGCATATTTTAAGTCTGGCAAATAAACATCAACATATCCATCTAACATTTTTATAGTATCAACATTTTCATAAGCATTTGTATTATACACAATTGGAAGCTTTAGTCCGTTTTTCTTAGCTAATTTTATTGCTTCTATTATTTGAACAACATAACTAGTAGGTGTTACTAAATTTATATTTTCTACACCTTTTTCTTGTTGTTTTAAGAAAATACTCGCTAATTCTTCAATTGTTATTTCTTTCCCTTTTCCTTGTTGACTAATCTCATAATTTTGGCAAAATACACAATTTAAATTACAATTTGAGAAAAATACTGTCCCCGAGCCTTTAGTTCCACTAATACATGGCTCTTCAAAATTATGTGTTGAATAAAGTGCTATTTGCACTTTATCACTTGATTTACATCTTCCTATTTTTCCTTCTAATCTATTAACTCCACATTTATGAGGACATATTTTACATTGTTTTAACTGTTCTAACATTTTTACATTCCTTCAACTTTTTGTATAATCAAATTATCATTTTCTTGTTTTAAATATACCTTCTTTTTAGTAAATCTATCTTTATTATTTTTTACAATCTCTTGTATTTTTGTTTCACTATCACTTGCTGCAACCCTTCCTATCTCTTCATCATTTGTTGTTTTAATTATAACAGTATCTGCTTCTGAATAATCTTCCAAATATTCTATGATTTCTACTTCATATCCATTATCTGTTTTACTTATATTATCTAATAAAAAAGAATCCTCTTCTTGGTCAAATTCTACTTCTGTTGCTATATATTTATTAGTTTCACTATTATATTCAAAACTACTATTTCCCTCTTTTGGAAATTCTTTATTAAAATTTTCTCCAAATATCTCTTTCGCTTTTTCTTCTATTTCCTCATATGTTACTTCATAATTTTCTAAATTGTTTTTTACTGCCTCCCATATCCATTTTTCATCTGCACTATTTATGTCTTGAAATTCTGGTAAAGCTTCTCCTGTTACCTCTTTCCACATGTATACTCTTGATATTGTCTCCTCTATTTTTTGTATTTCTTCAATGCTTACATTATTATTTTGATTATCTTTAATCCTTACATTTCTATATATTACCATTCCAACAAATATAATAACCAAAAGTCCTATAATAATAAGCATTTTACGCATTTTCTTACCTCCATTTGTAATTTTCTTTTTTATTTTATCATATCATTTTTTTACTTACAATATTCAGTTACAATTTTTTACTTTTTCTTAACACAAGAATCACATAAGATAATACCTCTTATGTGATAGATGTGTCCCTTTTGCGACTTTTTTTTCGCATAGGAAACGTCCCTAACGCGAAATTGGCCAATCTATTTCTACCTTAAATAAATCACCATCTATTATAATATCAAATTTTCCTCCTTGAAGTTCTGTTAAGCTTTTTGCAATTGATAGTCCTAGTCCACTTCCTTCTGTATATCTTGATTTATCTCCTCTTACAAATCTTTGCATTAGCTCATCACTACTGATATTTAATTTATCTTTAGATATATTTTTTATACTTATGTTTATATACTTCTTATTATCACTATTTTTATTATTTTCTACTATATCTATATATACTCTAGAACTTTCTAGTGCATATTTTGTAATATTGCTAAATAGGTTTTCTATTATTCTATATAAATATCTACTATCTGCTTTTATTTTTATATCACTTTCAGGCATTCCTACTTCTATTTTTAAGTCTTTTTCTTCAAATCTGTCTTTAAATTCTCCTATTGTTTGATTAAATAGTTCTTTTATATCTATGCTTTCAAAATTTAATTTTACATTTCCTGAAGATACTTTTGATGCTTCTACTAAGTCTTCTGTTAATTTCTTTAACCTTTGTGATTTTTTGTCTAATATTTCTATATACTCTTTTACTTTTTCATCTTGTATATTTTCCTTTTTTAGTAAATCTACATAGTTTATTATTGATGTTAGAGGTGTTTTTATATCATGTGATACATTTGTTATTAATTCTGTTTTTAATCTTTCTGATTTTAAACTTTCTTTAATTGCATTGGAAAAACCACTTGCTATATCATTTACATATACAGCCATTTCTTTTAATGCTCCTCTTAGTTCTTCTTCATTTAATCTTACATCATTTTTTCCTTCATATATATCTTTTAGAGCTTTTTTTATCTTTTCTTGGTCTAAGATATATTTTTTTATTTTATAATATGACCACACCCAAAATCCTATTAATAATATTATTGCTATTCCTGTATAGAATAAACAAGCTAGCATAACACTTACAACTATAAATAGTAAATAATACCAAAATAGTCTTTTATTTTCAGTTGTTTTTTCATCTAATGTGTCAAATAATATTTTTAGTTTATCAAAACACCATTTTCCTATTTTATATATTAAGAAGCTTTTTATAAATTTCTTTGCTTTTAATCTTTTTATTGTTGTAACTCCAATTACCGCACACATTGCATAACATACTAAATATCCTAATGCTCCTACTATTAAAAAAACATAATTAATTGTCCTACCTATATTTACTGTAACTGCTAAAGCAATACTTAATATCATTAAACATACAAACACAAGGACTTCATAAGGCACTTTATCTATTGAATTTAATGATATTCCTTCTTCTCCTTCTTTATGTCCAATTGACCAAAATAGATATATTGCTATTACTAATAATAAACCTATACTTAATATAGTAGCATAAATAGGTAGCGTTCTATTTTCTAACATATATGTGTATAGTGTTTCATTTAATCCATATGCTGAATATTCTTCTGTATTATTTACATCACATGAAGTATATATATCATAGTCACTTATACTATAAGAGGTATCTGTTTGTTTTTCCATAGCATATATAAAACTATAATTATATTTTATATTTTCATTATCTAAATAGTTTATGTTTGTATCTACTACTCCATCTACATAATTCCAATATACTTTCTCACTTTTCATGTTTTGTTTTTCTTTCTCATAGTCTTCACTTTTTATGTTTGTGTACATTGTATTTGTTCTTTTATCTACAATTATAAAATTAACATATGCTGGTATTCCTAAATAATAATTATTTGTTATTCTATAGTCTGTATAATAATAAGGTGTTTTTCCTTCTTCATTTATTTCTACAAAATTTGTGCTTTCGTCGTTTTTCTCTCTATTACAAGCTCCGAAGTCTATTTACTATAAAATAAAAATATTCATTTGCAAATTGTTCACTTTCAAAATACTCTGTTCCACTTTTTGTGTCTCCATATTCGTTTAAAAATGATAAATGAAATATACTAAAAAATAAAACTGCAGCTAAAATCGGAATTAATATATAGCACAATATCTTTAGTACCGAAGAATTTCTAAACTTTTCCATATATACCTCCTTTTATTTTTCATCTTCTATTTTATATCCAACTCCCCAAATTACTTTTAAGTATCTTGGTTCTTTTGGATTTATTTCTATTTTCTCTCTTATATGACGTATGTGCACTGCTATTATATTTTCTGCTCCAAATCCTTCTTCATTCCATACGTTTTCATAAATTTGTGGTATTGAATATACTTTTCCTTTGTTTGCAAGTAAAAATTTTAATATATTAAATTCTGTTGCTGTCAATTTTACTTCTTTTCCATCAACTGTTACTTTTTTAGTATCATCATCAACAACTAATCCTCCTGTTTTATATACATTACCATTTTCTTCTTTCTTTAAAGACCCAAAACTTACATATCTTCTTAAAACTGAATTTGCTCTTGCAATTAGTTCTAATGGATTAAACGGCTTTGTTATATAATCATCTGCACCTGAATTTAGCCCGCCTATTTTATCATAATCTTCTGATTTTGCAGATAACAATATTACTGGTATTGTCTTAGTCTTTCTTATTTCTTCTAATGTTTCTAATCCATCTTTTTTTGGCATCATTATATCTAATATTATTAGATGTATTTCATTGTTATTTACAATATCTAAAGCCTCTTCTCCATTATAGGCTTTTAAGATATTGTATCCTTCCTTCTTTAAATAAATTTCTATTGCTCCTACTATTTCCTTATCATCATCTACTACTAATATGTTATACATAGTAACCTCCTAATACCTTTTATTTCCTACATTAATAGTATACCACAGATTTTATTAATAAAAAATAGAGGAATTATTAATTTTTAATTAAGAAAAAGAAAAATAACAAGAAATCATTTCATTGTTATTTTCTCACTCCTTGAATATGTATAAATCTAATATTTTTATAGACATATTCTGATATTGGTTTATCAAAACTATCAAATGTATGTGAAGCTATTTTTATTTCTGATAAATCATATAAATTTTTAATTGTTGTTATTATTAAACTATGTTCATACTTAACACCATCAAAAGAAAGCTGTGCAATATCTCCAAGTTGTATTTTTCCCATAGTAACCTCTTTTCCAAAAGGTCCTACATCTTTATTGTTAATTAAGAAATTATATAAATATTCTACTCCTGTCCATGATGGAGATTTATTATTACCATTTATATAATACCAACCTAAAACCTTTTTATAATTCATTACTCTTGAGCCAGCATATAAACATTGTGATATAAAATTGGTACAATCTCCACCAACATTATCAAAATTATAATATTTTTCATTTCTTTTATATGCCCATTTTTTTGCATACTTGATAGTAGATTCTCTATCATACTCTATAAATTTCAGAAAAAAAGAGTAAATCTGCTTTTAATATTTTTCTTTTGAATTTTAACTGGTAATATATGGTAATTGTCTGTTTT
>CALXFI010000012.1 GCA_944387535.1 uncultured Clostridia bacterium
CAATAAATAGGTTGTGAGGTTTAATATTGTTTTAACTACTTAATTTATTTTTCTACGTCATTACATTAATCGCTTACGATATATTAGAAGATTTCTAAAGAGTGGAATATTAGAACAAGGAAAAGTGATAAAACCAGAAATGGGAACACCACAAGGAGGGATAATATCTCCAATATTAGGTAATATATATCTACATTTTGTATTAGATGACTGGTTTGAAAAAGTAGTAGAAAGACCAAACAGAAGTATATGCAGGAATAGTAAGATATGCAGATGATAGTGTAGCATGTTTTCAATACAAAGATGAAGCAGAAAAGTATTTAAGAAGTATAAAGAAAAGGTTATCTAAATTCGGATTAGAAGTATCAGAAAAAAAGACAAAGATAGTAGAATTTCGGAAGATGTGCGATACAAAATAGGAAAAGGTAAGAAAAAAGAAAACCAGAAACATTTGATTTCTTAGGATTTACACATTATTGTAGTACAGGAAAGAAAGGACAGTATAGAATGAAAAGGAAGACAAGCAGAAAGAAGTTTAAAGCAAAAGTACAAGAAATGAAACAGTGGTTAAGAAAAAGAATGCATTGCAAGGTATCAGATACAATAAAACTATTGAACATAAAATTATTAGGTTATTATAGATACTATGGAATAACTGATAATACAAATAGCATAAGAGGATTTTATGAGATAACAGCAAAAATGCTATACAAAACACTAAATAGAAGAACACAAAAGAATAAGTACAGTTATGAAGAATATTATAACAAAATACATAAGCAAATAATAAAGCCGAAAATATATGTGAATATAGTAGAAATGTCACATGAAGTATGAAAAAGAAGAATTATACAAAGAGCCGTGTGCATTAGTAGCACAAGCACGGTTCTGTGAGGGTTGTAGGCAGTGATGTCTACTTCTACTCGACGTATATAATGACAGGAGAAGAAGAAACACCAGTAGAATATACAGCTCAAAAGTATTTTGATTTTACATTTAATGAAGAAGATAAAACAGCACAGGTAACTGGAATTAATGAAAACTATAAATCTGATGATGGAGCTATACTTGATGGAAGTACAAAAATTACAAGTGTAGCTATACCAAAAAGTGTTAAAAATGATAGTGGTGAAGATTACACAGTAACAGCAGTAGCAGTAGGAGCATTTTATGAATGTGGATTAGAAGAAGTAATTTTTCCAGATAGAGTAACAACAATAGGAAGTTCTGCATTTGATTCGTGTACAGGGCTAAGAGAACTAACTATACTAGGTAATGTACAAGAAATAGGAGGATATGCATTTGCTAATTGTTATAACCTAGAAAAAATAATTTACTTAGGTACTCAAGAACCAAGTATTGAAGAAAATGCGTTTTATAATGTGCTTGCATCGGTACAGGTACCTAAAGAGTATTGTGATAAAATGTTTGGAAGCCTTCCTGTTGAATACTTAGACTAAAAGATAGAATAATAGAAATATTTAGAAATTGATAATAGGATAGCATAGAAAGACTTAAAAGTTAGCTAAATGTTAAACAAAAATTTATATAAGGTTATTGGTATGGCTAGAACATTGTTATTAAGTGATATGTTGTTTTATTGAAGAAATTAGTAAGCAGTAAGCAGAATAAAAATTTAATCTATCTTGCCTTCATTGAGAAAATAAAAATGGAGGTAAGATAGATAAAAAATATTTAGAAGAAAAAATATGTAAAAAAGAAAATTTTTAAAGAAAAAAAGAAGGGATAGAATACTTAAAAGGAGATGCAGAAACAAGAAGACTACAAGATTTAAGAGACAGATGGAAAATGGACAGAACTAGTGAAATTAATTATGCTGCTAAAAAAGGAGAAAAATGTGCTAGAAAAGAAGGCAAAAAAGAAGAAAGAATAATTAGAGCTTTATTTAAAAATAATATGCTAGTAGAAGAAATAGCGTAAAAAAAGGTATTAAATTAGCAGAAGTTTAAAAAATAGTAAAATGTTAATATGTTTTTTGGGACGGGGTCAAAAAACAGCAAAATATAATGGAAAACTATAGGTGATTTTTCACTTGCTTTTTAGGACCTAATATAGTAAAATAAAACTGTAAAAGTAAAAGATAAAGGTTACTATGAAAGGAAGGTATGAACATGAAAAAATTACCTTATGGAATAAGTAATTACGAAGAATTAGTAAAAGATGGATATTACTATGTAGATAAAACAAGATATATAGAACAATTAGAAAATTTAGCAGAAAAAAGAATAATATTTTTAAGACCAAGAAAGTTTGGAAAAACATTATTTACAAGTGTGCTTGAGAATTATTATGATGTAAAAAAACAAGATGAATTTAATATGTTATTTAAAGATACTTATATTGGTAAAAATCCAACTAAGCTAAAAAATAGTTATCACATATTAAGATTTAATTTTTCTGGAATAAATACAAAAGATGAAGAAACAACGATGAAAGGATTTAAAGAAAAAGTGTCTATTTCTATAGAGGGATTCGTAAAAAGATATGGAATAGATTTCTATGTAAATCCGGATCTAACATCAGAGGGCTTACTTAGTAGTTTAATAGAAGCATTTAAAATACAAAAGGCTGGAGAAAAAATATATGTCATCATAGATGAATATGACCATTTCGCTAATGAATTGTTAGGATTTAGACCAGACCAATTTAAAAATCTTGTATCAAAAAATGGATGGGTAAGAAAATGGTATGAAATATTAAAAGAAGGAACAGAAAGTGTAGTTGATAGAATATTTATAACAGGAGTAGCACCTATAACATTAGATAGTATGACATCAGGATTTAACATAGCATCTGATAAAACACAAGATCCAAGATTTAATGAAATGATGGGATTTACTAAAGAAGAATTAATAAAACTAATGGAAGTACAAGAAATAGAAAAAGATGAGCAAGAAAAATTATTACCAATAATGAAAGAAAATTACGATGGATATAAATTTTCAATAGATGCAAAAGAAAGAATATATAATTCAAATATGTGCTTGTATTTTCTAACTTCATATTTGGATTTTGGAAAAGTACCAGAAAAATTAGTAGATGTAAATATAGCAAGTGACTATAATAAAATAGGAAATATGCTAACACTTTGTAAAAATGAAAACAGACTAGATATAATAGAAAAAACAATATCAGGAGAAGGAATATTAACAGATATAGTACAAAAGTTTAATCCAGCAATAGAGTTTGGAGAAAGAGAATTAGTATCTATGTTATATTATTTGGGATATTTAACAATAGAAGATGAAGTTGCAGGTTATCCAAAATTAAACATACCTAATAAAGTCATGAAAGAAATATATTCTGAATATTTCTTAAAAATATTAGATGAAGAAGAAAATTTAAAAATAGATAGTACTTATTATACACAAATAGGAGTGGAAATAGCATTAGAAGGAAAAATAGATAAAGCAATAGAATTATTACAAAAATACTTAAAGAATTTATCAAACAGAGATTATATAAAGTTTGATGAAAAATATGTAAAATTAATCTTTTATTGTATAGCAATGAATTTAAAAATATATATAGTAAAATCAGAAATGGAGTTAGAGCGAGAATATCCAGATATAGTATTAATACCAAGAGAAAGAAATAAAGGATATAATTCTGTAATGATAGAATTCAAATATTTAAAAAAATCAGAGGAGAATAAGTTATCTGAAAAACAAAAGGAAGCAAAAGAGCAAATAGAAAGATATAGCAATACAGAAGAAATGAAATCATTAAAGAAACTAAATAAATATACAGTAGTTGCAGTAAATGATAAAATATATGTTCAGAATATAAAATAAAAAACTTGTTTTATGATACTGTTTTTTGGGACGGGGTCAAAAAACAGTAGAAAGTAATAGTAAGTAAGAATAGTTATGTTTTTAAGAAAAAATTGAAAAGAGTACTTGAAATGTACTCTTTTTTGTTATAAAATAGGTTTGTCTAATAAAATAAGGAAAATTGTGTAAACTAATAAAAGAAATAAAGGAGGAATTTAAAAATGAGTAAAAAGACAGTAAGAGACATTGATTTGAAAGGAAAAAAAGTCTTAGTTAGATGTGACTTTAATGTACCATTAGATGAAAATAGAAATATTACTGACAATACAAGAATAGTAGCTGCATTACCAACTATAAAATATTTACTAGAAAATAATTGCAGTGTTATTTTATGCTCTCACTTAGGAAGACCAAAAGGAGAATTTAAGCCAGAATTTTCTTTAGCACCAGTAGCAAAAGAATTATCAAGATTATTAGGTAAAGAAGTAATAATGGCAAAAGACGTAATAGGAGAAGATGCAAAAACAAAAGCAGCTAATTTAAAACCAGGAGAAATATTATTATTAGAAAATGTTAGATTCCATAGAGAAGAAACAGATAATGATCCAGAATTTAGTAAAGCTTTAGCAAGCATGGCAGAAGTATATGTAAATGATGCGTTTGGTGCAGCTCATAGAGCACATGCATCAACAGTAGGAGTAGCAGCATACTTACCAGCAGTATCAGGATTCTTAATTGAAAAAGAATTAAAATTCTTAGGAGAAGCTTTAGATAATCCAGTAAGACCATTTATGGCAATATTAGGAGGAGCAAAAGTATCTGATAAAATAGGAGTAATAGATAGCTTACTAGAAAAAGTAGACACATTAATGATAGGTGGAGGAATGGCTTATACATTCTTTAAAGCACAAGGATATAGTGTAGGAAACTCAATGTGTGAGGAAGATAAATTAGACTTAGCAAGAGAATTAATGCAAAAAGCAAAAGACAGAGGAGTAAAATTAATGCTTCCAGTAGACACTAGAGTAGGAAAAGAATTTAAACCAGATACAGAAAGCAAGACTGTTGCTTGGACAGAAATTCCAGATGGATGGGAAGGATTTGATATTGGAGAAAAAACAATAGAAATGTTCTCAGAAGAATTAAAGAAAGCAAAAACAGTAGTATGGAACGGACCACTTGGATTATTTGAATTTGACCAATTTGCAAAAGGAACAAATGCAATAGCAAAAGTATTATCAGAATTAGATGCAACAACAATAATAGGTGGTGGAGACTCAGCAGCAGCAGTAAGAAAAGCAGGACTTCAAGATAAAATGACACATATATCAACAGGAGGAGGAGCATCACTAGAATTCTTAGAAGGTAAAAAATTACCAGGAATAGAATGTTTACAAGATAAATAGAATAAAAATTAAGGGGAATAGAAAAACTTCCCCTTAAAATCATGAATACATGAATAATTAAAGAAAAGAGAGGAAGAATTATTATGAGAAGAAAAGTAATAGCGGGAAATTGGAAAATGAATATGCTTCCAGGAGAAGCAATAGAATTTATAAATGAATTAACACCACTTGTAAAAGATACAGAAAATGAAGTAATATTATGCGTTCCATATACAGATTTGTTTTACGCTTTACTTACAGCACAAAATACAAATATAAAAATAGGAGCACAAAATATGCATTTTGAAGAAGCAGGAGCATATACTGGTGAAGTTTCAGGAAAAATGTTAAAATCAATAAATGTAGAATATGTAATAATAGGACACTCAGAAAGAAGAGAGTATTTTGCAGAAACAGACGAAACAGTAAATAAAAAAGTAAAAGCAGCATTTAAATATGGATTAAAACCAATAGTATGTGTTGGAGAAACATTAGAAGAAAGAGAAGCAGGTAAAACTGTAGATAAAATTACAAAGCAAACAGAACTTGCATTAGAAGGATTAACAAACGAACAAGTAGAAAATACAATAATAGCTTATGAACCAATTTGGGCAATAGGAACAGGAAAAACAGCAACAAGTGAGGATGCAAATAATTCTATAAAGGAAATAAGAAATAAAATTGGAGAAATCTATGGACAAGAGACAGCATCTAGAGTTATAATACAGTATGGCGGAAGTGTTAAGTCATCAAATGCAAAAGAACTATTCAGTATGTCAGATATTGACGGAGGATTAGTTGGAGGAGCAAGCTTAAAGGCAGAAGAATTTAGTAAAATAGTAAATTATGATAAATAAGTTGTTTTTTAGGACGGGGTCAAAAAACAGCAAAAAACAGTTTCAAAAAGAAAAGGATGGTAGAAAATAAATGAAAGATAAACTAACGATGCTAATGATATTAGATGGATTTGGAGATAATCCAAATAAAGATGGAAATGCTATAAAATTAGCAAAGACACCCAATATAGATAAATTAATGAAAAAATATCCAAATACAGATATAAGAACAAGTGGATTGGCAGTAGGTTTGCCAGAAGGACAAATGGGAAATTCTGAAGTAGGACATACAAATATAGGAGCAGGAAGAATTGTATATCAAGAATTAACAAGAATAACAAAATCAATTGAAAATGGAGATTTCTTTACTAATCCAGAATTTATTGCAGCAATTGAAAACTGTAAAAAAAATCATTCTAAATTACACATTTTAGGATTACTTTCAGATGGAGGAGTTCATAGCCATATTCGTCATCTATATGGATTATTAGAAATGGCTAAAAGAAGAGATTTTGAAGATGTATATGTACATTGTTTCTTAGATGGAAGAGATACTCCACCAGCATCAGCAGAAAGTTATATTATAAAATTACAAGATAAAATGCAAGAAAAAGGAGTAGGAAAAATAGCAACTATATCTGGTAGATTTTATAGTATGGATAGAGATAAAAGATGGGAAAGAGTTAAAAAATCTTATGATGCAATGGTAAATGGTGTTGGAAATAAGGCAGGAAGCGCAATAGGTGCAATAGAAGATTCTTATCAAAAAGAAGTATTTGATGAATTTGTAGAGCCAACAATAATTTGTAATGGAGATACACCAGTAGCACAAATAGAAAAAAATGACTCAGTAATATTCTTTAACTTTAGACCAGATAGAGCAAGACAAATAACAAGAGCTTTAGTAGATCCAGAATTTGATGGATTTGAAACTAAAAAAGACTTGAATTTATATTTCGTATGTTTTACAAGTTATGATGAAACAATGCCAAATGTTCATATAGCATTTAAAAAAGAAACATTAAAAAATACATTTGGAGAATATATTAGTAAAAAAGGCTATACACAACTTAGAATTGCAGAAACTGAAAAATATGCACATGTTACATTTTTCTTTAATGGAGGAGAAGAAAAACAATATCTTGGAGAAGATAGAATATTAGTACCATCTCCAAAAGTAGAAACATATGATATGAAACCTGAAATGAGTGCATATGAGGTAACAGATAAAGTATTAGAAGCAATATCAGAAGATAAATATGATTGTATAATATTAAATTATGCAAATACTGATATGGTAGGACATACTGGAAGTTTACCAGCAGCAATAAAAGCAGTAGAAGCTGTCGACGAGTGTGTAGGAAAAGTAGTAAAACTAGTAGAATCCAAAAAGGGAAACTTAATTATAACAGCAGACCATGGAAATGCTGAACAAATGATAGACTATAAAACAGGAGAACCACATACTGCACATACAACAAATCCAGTACCATTAATATTAGTAACAAGTAATAAAAAACTAAAACTAAAAAATGATGGAAAATTAGCAGATTTAGCACCAACAATGCTTGACTTAATGCATCTTGAGAAACCAGAAGAAATGACTGGAATAAGTTTATTAGACGAGGAATAAAAGTATGTTAAATCACACAAAGAAAATAAAAGAGATATACGAAGATATACAGAAAAAATTGTATTATATGATACCAGAAAAATGGGATAAACTATTCTTATATAGCTCAGTAATAGATATGCCTAATGGAGAAAAAAAAGGAGAATTATACTTCTATTATATTCCAAAAGGAATACTAAAAAAGAAACCTGTTAATGTATATGAAATACCAAATAAATTTAATTTAGACGAAAATGATTATTTAAAACTAGTTAGTGTTTTGTATGCAAAAATAAAACAGCTAAGAGAAGAATTTAGAAAATCAGAAACAGGACAATTGTGGTCAAATATAACAATGTCAATTCAAAATACAAAATTCAAAGTAGAATATAACTATGAGGATTTAAACAATAGTGAATTTAATAGTTATGAAAGACATATAATATGGAGATATGAATATTTAGGAATTGGCGAAGAACAAGTAAATAAGAAAGATAAAGAAATCTTAAAAAGATATTTATTAGGACCAAAAACAATAAGAAGAAAAGAAACATATGAAACAGGTATTTATATAAGAGATATAGAAAATAAAATAGCATATAATACAGATGAAGCAAGTAATAATAGTAATAGAAATGAAAATAATAATATAAGTGAAGATAGTAATAATTTCGCTATTAATAATGGTGGCAATGAAGAGAAGGAAGAAATAGAAAAAGAAAAGACTAAAAAGAAGCCACATAGAAAAAATCAATTATTATTATCAGAAGAACAGATAAAAGAATATGAAGAACAACGTAAAAGAAATAAGACAGATATAGATAATAGAAAATATTAAATAAAGAATAAAATTTAAAGTTGTTAACTTTTAGGCTGAAACCTAAAATATAATAAATATAAGTAGAAAAAACTTAAGTAATGAAAGGAGCAATTAAAATGACTTATTCAAAAGAATTAGAAGATATGTGCTATGTTCGTAAAGGAGTAGATCACGGACCAGCACCAATACCAGAAGAAGGAAAATGGGTAAAAGCAAAAGAAATAAAGGACATATCAGGACTAACACATGGTGTTGGATGGTGTGCACCTCAACAAGGAGCTTGTAAACTAACATTAAATATTAAAGATGGAATTATACAAGAAGCCTTAATAGAAACAATAGGATGCTCTGGAATGACACATTCTGCAGCAATGGCAGGAGAAATATTAACAGGAAAAACAATTCTAGAAGCATTAAACACAGACTTAGTATGTGATGCAATAAACACAGCAATGAGAGAATTATTCTTACAAATAGTATATGGAAGATCACAAACAGCATTTTCAGAAGGAGGACTTCCAGTAGGAGCAGGACTTGAAGACCTAGGAAAAGGACATACATCACAAGTTGGAACAATTTATTCAAGTTCTTTAAAAGGACCAAGATACTTACAATTAACAGAAGGATATATTCTAGAATTAGGATTAGATAAAAATGATGAAATAATAGGATATAAATATGTTCATTTAGGAAAAATGATGGACAATATCAAAAAAGGAATTGATCCAAAAGAAGCAATAGAAAAAGCAACAGGAACATATGGAAGATTTGATGAAGCAGTAAAAACAATAGATCCAAGAGAACAATAATTTCGCGTTAGGGACGTTTCCTTTGCGAACTTTATGTCGCATTTGGGACACATCTTGGAAAATAAAAATATCTAATAATAGGAGGAAATAAAATGGCAGTAACATTTGAAAGTTATGAAAGAAGAATAGACCAAATAAAACCAGTTATGGAAAAATACGGAATAAAGGATTTTGAAGATAGCCTAAAAATATGTACAGATAAAGGTTTTAATCCTTATGAAATAGTAAAAGGAGTTCAACCAATTTGTTTTGAAAATGCATGTTGGGCTTATACTTTAGGTGCAGCAATAGCAATTAAGAAGGGGTGTACAAAAGCAGCAGATGCAGCAAAAGCAATTGGAGAAGGATTACAAGCATTCTGTATCCCAGGTTCTGTTGCAGATGACAGAAAAGTAGGATTAGGACATGGAAACTTAGCATCAATGCTTTTATCAGAAGATACAAAATGTTTTGCATTTTTAGCAGGACATGAAAGCTTTGCAGCAGCAGAAGGAGCAATTGGAATTGCAAATTCAGCAAACAAAGTTAGAAAAACACCTTTAAGAGTCATTTTAAATGGACTTGGAAAAGATGCAGCACAAATTATATCAAGAGTAAATGGATTTACATATGTAAAAACAGATTTTGATTTCTTTACAGGAAAAGTAAATGTAGTTGAAGAAATTAAATATTCAGATGGAGAAAGATCAAAAGTTAAATGCTATGGAGCAAACGATGTAAGAGAAGGTGTAGCAATCATGTGGCTTGAAGATGTTGATGTTTCAATTACAGGAAACTCAACAAACCCAACAAGATTCCAACACCCAGTAGCAGGTACATATAAGAAAGAAAGATTAGAAGCAGGTAAGAAATACTTCTCAGTTGCATCAGGTGGAGGAACAGGAAGAACATTACACCCAGACAATATGGCAGCAGGTCCTGCATCATATGGTATGACAGATACAATGGGAAGAATGCACTCAGATGCACAATTCGCAGGAAGTTCTTCAGTACCAGCACACGTTGAAATGATGGGACTAATTGGTATGGGTAACAACCCAATGGTTGGTGCATCAGTTGCAGTAGCTGTTGCTGTAGAAGAAGCTATGAAGGCTTAATTTATAATAAACTAAAATTGAAGAAAATTAATGGAAAATACAAAAATATTACAAACATATTACATTTTCCATTAATTTCTTGAAATATTTTGAAAAAAATGATATATTATATATAGTAGAGTTAACTTGTGAAGGATAAGGCTGGGTTCCCAAATGGGAGTAGATATATATTTATATATTTAGAATCCTTTGCCCCTGGGGTTAACTCAATTTTTTTCTAATTTTAGTTTATCAATTAAATCAGGGGATTCAATTAGTAAACCTGTTACGAAATCTATGAGTTTTTGAGAACACATATATCTCTTTGAAAGGTTATGATAATAAAAATAATCTTCATTGTTTTTTAAGTCATATTTATCACAAATTAAACTAAAATTCCTTTGATGTAAATTAATATTTATATTTTTTCTTTTTAGATTACTCATAATACGTTCTCTAGCACCTTTTTGAGAATAGGGATAAGTAGTATTTATATCTTTGACTTTATCAATAAAATAAACAGCATCTTTTGCATCTTTAGAAAAAGCAAAAGTTAAATTGGCATCTTTTATATTTTTTACAACTTTTAAATTTAAGTTTATGTTTAAAGCAAGTTTACTATTATTTTCATTTTCTAATAAACTGGTAGCTTCTGTTTCTAATTTTTTGTATTTTTCAAAAATTTCATTGCCATAAACGCTTAATATTTCAGTATCATTTAAATTATTATCATTAGCAACCAAAGACAAAAAAGAAGTGTCAATATTTTTTGTTATATCTTCTCCAAAAAAATCAAATAATTTTTGAGAATAGTTTAAAGTATTAGCTTGCAAAAATGGAAGATATATAGGCTCCATTTCTTTAATTATAAAATGAGTTGAAGTATTTCTTAAATCTAATATTATTTCAAGATTTTTTCTAATTGGATCTTTTTCGTTTGTAAAAACTTTTTTAATACAATCTGATAAAGATATAGTTCTGTGTGGTTTGTTTTTATAGTATATATTATTTTCACCATTATTTTTGATAATATATGCTTTTAGTAATAATTCCCAAGCATTACAAATAAAGAAGGAAAATCCTTCTAGTCGGTATTTTATTGTTGGTTTATTATATATTTCTATAGCTAATAAAAAAGCTTCTTTTGATTTTTCTAACATTTTGTTTAATAAATTTGTATTTTCCATTAAAATTTTTCCTTTCCTAGATAAAATTATATTTGTAACTAACAATAGTTTACTTTCTGATATAAATTTTATAATAGATTGAATAAAAAATCAAATATTAAAATTATTATACTTGACAAAGGAATATATCTAATATAGTATGAATATAATGAAAAATTAAAGAGATATGTAGATTATTAGAAGGAGAAATCTTATGTTGGATGAAATAACAAGACCTACTGTTTTAGAGGTAAATTTAGATAATTTCAAATATAATATAGAACAAATAAAGAAATTTTTAAAACCAGAAACTAGAGTTATGCCAGTAATAAAAGCAGAAGGGTATGGAACTTATATAAATACTAGACTAGATATAATAAATGAATTTGATATAGTAGCAGTAGCAATCGTAGATGAAGGAGTAGAATTAAGAAACTTAGGTTACAAAAAAGATATTTTTGTATTAAATCAACCATATATAACTGAAATAGATAAAATAATTGAAAATAATTTAATAGTGGGTGTATGCTCTAAAGAATTTTTAGAAGGAGCAAAAAAGAAAGATTCTAAATTACGTGTTCATATAGAAATAGAAACAGGAATGGGAAGAACAGGAGTAGAATTAAATAATTTAGATAGTTTTATAGAAAAACTAAAAGAAAATCCAAATATAAAGGTAGAAGGAGTATATACTCACTTATCTTCAGCAGATGAAGATTTTGAATATACAAAACAGCAATTAGAAAAGTTTGAAAAAGCAGTAGGAAAAGTAAAGGAAAATTTTGATATAAAATATGTGCATAGCTTAGCGTCTAACGGCATAATAAATTTTAAAGAATATCAGCATAATTTAGTAAGACCTGGAATAATTATGTATGGATATGAATCTGGAATTGGTATAAAAGAAAAAATAGATTTAAAACCAGTAGCTACATTAAAGTCAAAAATAACTTTCTTAAAGGAAGAAGAAAAAGGAACAAGCATTAGTTATGGAAGAAGATTTGTAACTAAAAGAAAATCAAAAATTGCAACTGTGCCTGTAGGTTATGCAGATGGATTAAGAAGAATATTATCAAATACAAGCGAAGTCGTAATAAGCAATAAAAAAGTTCCTATTATAGGAAGTATATGTATGGATAGCTTTATGGTAGATGTAACAGATTTAGAAAATGTTAGTATTGGAGATGAAGTTTATATCTGGGATAATAAAATAATTACTTTAGAAGATGTTGCAAAAAAATGTGATACTATTAATTATGAAATATTAAGTACAATAGGAAAAAGAGTTCCAAGAAAATTCATAAATTCTATTGACAAATAAAAAATAAAGTTTTAGAATAGATAATTGTTAGCTACCTAACAATTATTTATTTTGTGAGGTGAAACTTATGTGTGATAATACTCTAGGAAAAGGTGTACATATTTTATCTAGACAGCTAAAGAGAGAAATGGACTTTAAGCTTGCAAAATATGGAATAACAGGCGTACAATCTGCAATGATTGGTTTTATCTATGATGAGTCTAGAAAAAAAGATGTTTTTGCAAAAGATATTGAAAAAAATTTTGACATAAGGAGAGCCAGTATAGCTGGAATGCTTCAGAATATGGAGAAAAATGGTTTGATAAAAAGAGAAACAGTGGGTAATGATGCAAGACTAAGAAGAATAGTCTTGACAACTAAAGCATTAGAAATTAGAAAAGAAGTTCAAAAAAATATTAGAAAAGTAGAAAAACAAGCAATAGAAGGCTTAACAAAAGAAGAAGTAAAAAAATATGTAGAACTAACTGAAAAAATGTCTGCAAATTTAGAAAAAAGGAGAGGATAAGAAAATGATAAAGAAACTAGCAAAATATATAAAGCAGTATAAAAAAGATTCAATATTAACACCTATTTTTGTTATTTTTGAAGTTATTATGGAAGTTTTAATACCATACTTAATGGCAAGAATAATAGATGTTGGTATTCAAAATAGTGACTTAAATTATATATTTAAAATAGGAGCTATTTTAGTTGTTTCAGCCTTTTTATCATTAACATTTGGTATGCTATCAGGAAGGTATGCAGCGAAAGCATCAGCAGGTTTTGCAAAAAATCTAAGACAGGGAATGTTTTATAACATACAAAACTATTCTTTTACAAACATAGATAAATTTTCAACATCAAGTTTAGTAACAAGACTTACAACAGATGTAACAAACGTACAACAAGCATTCCAGATGATAATAAGAATATTAGTTAGAGCACCTATAATGCTTATATTTGCATTAGTTATGGCATTTAGTATAAACAGTAAGCTAGCATGGATATTTGTAGTTACTATGCCAATTTTAGCAGTAGTATTATTCTTTATTGCAATAAAAGCACATCCATATTTTGAAAAAGTATTTAAAAAGTATGATAGTTTAAATAGAGTTGTAGGAGAAAACTTAAATGCAATTAGAGTAGTAAAGGCATATAATAGAGAAGGACACGAAGAAGAAAAATTCGGTAATGTAAATGATGAAGTATATAAACTATTTAAAAAAGCAGAAAAAATAGTAGCATTTAATAGCCCTGCAATGCAACTTACAATATATACTTGTATATTACTATTATCTTGGCTTGGAGCTAAATTAATAGTAGGTGGCTCAATGCAAACTGGTGAACTTTCAAGTATAATAACATATGCATGGCAAATACTTTCTAGCTTAATGATGATTTCAATGGTATTTGTAATGATAATTATTGCTGAGTCTTCAGCAGAAAGAATTATAGAAGTACTAGATGAGGAAAGTACAATCAAGAATAAAGAAAATCCTGTAAAAGAAGTAAAAGATGGTTCTATTACATTTGACCATGTATCATTCCAATATGATGATGCAAAAGCAGAAGATGAATTACCTCTAGAAGATATAAATATTGATATAAAAGCAGGAGAGACAATAGGAATAATAGGAGCAACAGGAAGCTCTAAATCAACAATAGTAAACTTAATACCAAGACTTTATGATGTAACTAAAGGAAGTATTAAAGTTGGAGGAGTAGATGTAAGAGACTATGACTTAGAGACTTTAAGAAATGAAGTTGCAGTAGTATTACAAAAAAATGTATTGTTCTCTGGAACTATAAAAGAGAACTTAAGATGGGGAAATAAAAATGCATCAGATGAAGAATTAGTTAGAGTTTGTAAACTAGCTCAAGCAGATGACTTCATACAAGAATTTCCAGATAAATATGATACAGTATTAGATCAAGGTGGAACAAATGTCAGTGGAGGACAAAAACAAAGACTTTGTATTGCACGTGCATTACTTAAAAAGCCAAAAATATTAATATTAGATGATTCAACATCAGCAGTAGATACTAAAACAGATGCTTTAATTAGAAAAGCATTTAGAGAGGAAATACCAAATACAACAAAAATAATAATAGCACAACGTATAACATCAGTAGAAGATGCTGATAGAATTATTGTTCTAGATGATGGAAAAATAAATGGAATAGGAACATCTAAAGATTTATTAAAAACAAATGCAATATACCAAGAAGTATATGAGTCTCAAAAGAAAGGAGAGGAAAACGATGGAGAAGCAAAACAAGAAGAACAAGAATAAAAACACTTTAAAAACAGCGAAAAGATTATTAAAATATGTAACAGGAACATATAAAGTACAATTTGTAATCGTATGTATCAGTATCATAGTAAGTGCTTTAGTAAGTGTTTTAGGTGTTCAATTCTTAAAATATCTAATAGATGATTTTATAGTACCACTTATGGGAAACGCAAATCCTGATTACTCTTCTTTATTTAATGCAATAGTTGCTATGGGAGTACTTTACTTAATAGGAGTCATATCAACATATCTTTATAATAGATTAATGATAAATATATCACAAGGAATATTACATAATATAAGAAAAGAAATGTTTGAACATATGCAAACATTACCAATAAAATATTTTGATAGTCATCCACATGGTGAAACAATGAGTACATATACAAATGATGTTGATACATTAAGACAATGTATTTCACAAAGTATTCCACAAGTATTTTCTTGTGCAATATCAATGATAGCAGTGTTAATTGCAATGTTTGCGACAGATATTTATTTAAGCATAGTAGTTTTAGTAATGGTGGCCATTATGGTTGTTGTTGCAAGATTCTTTGGTTCAAGAAGTTCTAAAAATTTCGTAGACCAACAAAGAAACATAAGTATTGTAAATGGGTATATAGAAGAAATGATGGCAGGTCAAAAGGTTGTAAAAGTATTTTGCCATGAAGAAGAAAATAAAGAAAAATTTGATGAATTAAATGAAGCTTTATGTGATAGTATGACAAAAGCGAATAGTTACGCAAATACATTAATGCCTTGTATTGCCAATATAGGTAACTTAGGATATGTATTAATTGCAGTAATTGGTGGAGTTTTAGCAGTAAATGGTATTTTAACAATAGGAAGTATTGCAGCATTCTTACAATATATAAAAGCATTTACAAATCCATTAGGTCAAGTATCACAACAAATGAACTCAATTATTATGGCCTTAGCTGGAGCAGAAAGAATATTTGCTTTAATTGATGAAGAGTCTGAAAAAGATAATGGATATGTAACTTTAGTAAATGCTAAAATGGAAAATGGAAAAATAGTTGAAGTAGAAGAAAGAACAGGAATGTGGGCTTGGAAACATCCACATCATGACGGAACTGTAACATATACAAAACTTTGTGGAAATGTAGAGTTTGAACATGTTAAATTCGGATATGAGCCTAATAAGGAAGTTTTACATGATATATCATTAGTTGCAAAAGAAGGTGAAAAAGTATCTTTTGTAGGAGCAACGGGTGCAGGAAAAACAACAATTACGAACTTAATAAATCGTTTTTATGATATACAAGGTGGAAAAATTCGTTATGATGGAATTAATATTAAGAAAATAAGAAAACAAGATTTAAGAAGATCTTTAGGAATGGTTTTACAAGATACAAGTTTGTTTACAGGAACAATTAGAGAAAATATTCGTTATGGTAAGTTAAATGCAACTGATGAAGAAGTTGAGGAAGCAGCTAAACTTTCTAATGCGGATAGGTTTATAAAACATTTACCACATGGATATGATACAATGATTGATGGAAGCGGAGAAGGTTTATCACAAGGACAAAGACAATTACTTTCAATTGCAAGAGCAGCTTTAAATAACCCACCTGTATTAATTCTAGATGAAGCAACATCTTCAATTGATACAAGAACTGAAAAAGTAGTTCAAGATGGTATGGACCAATTAATGAAAGGAAGAACAGTTTTTGTTATTGCACATAGATTATCAACAATTAAAAACTCTGATTTAATAATGGTTCTAGACCATGGAAGTATTATGGAACGTGGTAAACATGATGACTTAATAAAGAAACATGGTATGTATTATGGACTATATACAGGAGCAATTGAAATAGAGTAGAAATGGAAAAGAATTTGTTATAAATTAGCAAATTCTTTTTATTTAATAAAACAAAATGATTGACGATATATGTAAAATATGATACTTTATTGCAAAATATAGATAATATGTAAAATTAATATTATAAAAAAATAAGAGAAGGGAAGAATTCCTAAAAATGAAGATAAAAAGAAAGATATTTAATGGAATTAGATGTAATACTTATATTATTGAAGAAAATGGCAAAGATGCTATATATCAAGAGTATACAGGAGATTCTTATTACCAAGCTAAAAAGAAATATGATGTTTTAAATAAAATATCAAAATATGCTAGTTCAGAATATATTCCAAAATGTTATAAATATGTAGAATTAGGAGATAAATCAATTTTGTATACTGAATATAAAAAGGCTAGAAGTCTAAAAGAAATTAGAGAATTAAAACCTGATTTTTCTATTTCAAATATTGCAAAAGAATTTTGTGAGACTTTATATAAAATTCATTCAATAAAAGATAGTAAGTATTTTGGATGGATAACAGATGAAGGTTGTAATAATGGGCATCAAAGCTTTATTAAATATTTAGAAGAACAATTTAATAGGTTTGAAGGTGTGTTTACAAAATATTTATCTAAAGAAGAAATAAGATTAATAAAAGAAAAAGAACAAAGTATAGTAAATTATACAATAGATAAAAATTTAAAGCCCCAATTAATATGGTATGATTTAAATCCAGAAAATATTTTAATTAATGAAGAAAACAAACTATCATGTATTGTTGATCCAGGCGGAGCACAATATTCAATAAAAGAACTTGATTTGGCTTTTGTAAAAATGGAAGTTTGCAAAAATGAAGAAGAGTATAAAAGTATTTTTTCTGAATATAAAAAATTAGATGATACTTTAGATGAATATTTGATTGATTTGATGGCAATATTAGTAGAATTAGATGATATAATGTTAAGATTACAAGAGGGAATAGATATACCAATGCCATATTGTTCAAACTTTAAAGAATTAATAGTTAAGATAATAGAAAAATAAAGTTTTAGTAAAATAGTTATAAATAAAAAGGGTAAAGTTCAAAATGAATTTTACCCTTTCTTATATGTAAAATATTATTCTTTTGATGTATCTGTCTTTTTAGGTTCATCTATTTTTTTAGTTGTGTCTTTTTTATTATCTTTAACAGCTTCTGCCATAGCTCCTAGAGAACTTAAAGCATTTGTTGCTTCAAATGGGATAAATACTTTGTTTGCTTCACCTTCAGCAACTTTCTCTAAAGCTTCTAAAGATTTTAGTTGAACTAATTTATCATCAGGGTTAGATTTCTTAATTGCATCATAAACCATTTGAATTTCTTTAGCTTTAGCTTCAGCAACTTCACGAATAGCTTGAGCCTCACCGGCAGCCCTTCTAATTTGAGATTCTTTATCAGCTTCAGCTTCTAAGATAGCTGCTTGTTTTTTACCTTCTGCAATAGTGATAGCAGATTGTCTTTGAGCCTCAGATTCAAGAATCATAGCTCTTTTATTTCTTTCTGCGTTCATTTCTTTTTCCATTGCATCTTTAACATCTGGTGGAGGGGTAATATCTTTTATTTCAACCCTATCAATTTTACATCCCCATCTGTCTGTTGCTTCATCAAGTGCAACTCTTAATTGAGTATTAATTCCATCTCTTGAACTAAATGTTTCATCTAAGTTCATCTTACCAATAATATCACGAATAGTTGTAATTGCTAAATACTCAATACCTTTTTTCAAAGATTGGATTTCATAAACTGCTTTTGCAGGATCAGTTATTTGATAGAAAACAACTGTATCAATTGTAATTGTAACGTTATCTTTAGTGATAACATCTTGAGGTGGTATATCCATTGTTTGTTGTTTTAAACTTACAACACTTCTTACATGATCTAAGAAAGGTATAATAATTGTAAGTCCGGCATCAGCAACCTTATAAAATTTACCTAATCTTTCTATAATGTATACTTCAGATTGTTTTACTATTTTAATAGACATTGCGGCTAAGACTATGACGATAATTAATAATATAATTAAAACTACCATAATTTTCCTCCTTTTATTTTATTAATAATTTTAATATATATACTTAATTTAAAAAAATAAATAACTTATTTTATAGGTGTAACAATAACTTTAACACCTTTAATCTCATTTACTTCAACTTCTGTACCTTTTGGAATATCCATATCATCTATACCTATTGCTGACCAAAGTTCTCCTTCTATTTTAACTTGACCAGTAGATTTTATGGAATTTATATCTTTAGTAACAATGCCTTTTTTACCTATTATAGATTGAACATTGGTTTTAACTGTTTCTATATTTGCAAATTTCTTTACTAATGGTTTTGTAGCTAATATTAGTATTACAGAAGATATTAAAAACACAGTAGTTTGAATTATAATATTATCTGTAAAAAAACTTACAGCCATTGCAACTAGTGAACCAAGAGACAACCAAAAGATTAAAAATCCTGAAGTTAAAACTTCACCAATTACAAATACACCTGCTAATATTAACCAAACATACCACATAAAGAAAATCCTCCTTTATTTACCAACTATTACTATTATAACATATTTTTTACAAAAAGGAAATATGTTAACAAAAATTTGTAGAAAAATAACCATTTACATAAAAAGTTACAATTCCCTTTCCTTTTAAATAAAAATGTGGTAAAATAAGGAAAATTTATACAAATGAAAAGGAGAGTAGGTGATAAAAGAAAGGATGAGTTTATAAATGAAAAGTTTACAAGTAAAGGAAATAGTAAAATTATCAATAGACAAAATAGCTATTAATCCAGAAAATCCAAGACATGACGCAGTATTGAATTTAGGAGAAAGCTTTGTAATGAAACAATTACTTAAAACTAAAAAAGACATACAAGCAATGTATAAATTGATATGTGATATATATAGTGAAGGATGGTTTCCACAGTCTATAGTAACAGTAACATATGATAGTAAAACTGGAAAATATGTAGCTTGGGATGGAAATAGAAGATTAACAGCTTTAAAAATACTTCAAAATCCAGAAATAACAAGTTATTTTAATTTTACGTATACGCAGATAAGGAACATTTTTAGAATGCATAAAGAGATTAATGATAAAGGTTTTTATGAAGTTTCTTGTTATATAGCAGACTCTTTTGAAGATTGTGCAAATTATATAAGAACTATACATACTACAGATACAGGAGCTTTACCATGGAGTGATTTAGCTAAAAAGAGATTTGAGTATAAACTAGGAAAAAAGAATATGTTTTCACAATTGAAAGACTATTGTAGTAAGCCTTTTGAAAATATATCTGATAATTTTCCAGTAAATAAATTTGAAAAAATTGTATCTTCAAGAGTAGGAAAAGAATTTTTACAAATAGATAATACAGATAACATATTAACAAGTACAGGACAAATAAAAGAGTTGGAAAGAAAATTAACCAAAATAGTAAATGATATAGAAAATGGAAAGATAAAAAGTAAAGATATAAAAAATTCGGAAAATATACGTAGATATCTATATAATGAAAATGTAGAAGATGTTATAGAAGAAAAAAATAAAAAGATGGATGTAATACCTAAACAAATTAGCTTACTAGAGGATAATAGAAAATTAGATAGTGAACCTAAGGAAAGAATAGAGGAAAAACAAAACGAATTTAGATTTAAAATGATTAGAAAAGATAATCAGATAATGTTTAAAAATATTAATTGTGAAAAACTGAAATATAATAATGAAAGAGCTAAAGGAATAAGAGATTTATGTTATGAAATTCAGCATTTATCTTTTAACAACTTATATAAAAGTTTTCCAATTGCATATTGTTTTTTGATTCGTTCTTTATTAGAGCAAACTAGTATATATTTTTTAATAAATAAAGGAAAATGGAACAAATTGAAAAGTGCTAATAATGGTAAAGATTTGAGATTAGAAAGAATAATAAAAGAGATTTCAAAAAATAAAACAAATCTTATACTAGACGATACTATTTCTAGAGCGTGGGAGACATGCTTTAATAATGAAGGGATGAAAAATTATTTGGATTTAGTAATTCATCATCCTTATAAAATTAAAGCAAATGTAGATTCGATAAGAACTATCACAGATATGGGAATCTTTGCAATAATTCAATATTTTATAAATAGTTAATAAATAGAACGGTAATATTGATGGAAATTAAATAATGCTTACATCAAAATTACTGTTTTTATTTTTGTATAAAAATTAGAAAAAAGAACATAATTAAAAAGAGGTGTTTAATTATGAGTGATGAGAAAAAAGATAAAATACAGGAAAATAAAGAAAATCAAGAGGTTGCAAGAAGAGACGAGCCTGAAGTAGGGGAAGATAGTACAAAGTATGGAGAATTTATTTCAACTTATTTTGCATGGATACCACTTCCAGAACAGAAAGAAAAAGCTAAAAGATTACAAGAAATAACAAAGAAGGACAAAAAAGAAAGAAAAAGTTAGAAAAAAAGCGAAAAAATGAGGGAAAAAGAGAAAAAACGAGGAAATGACATATTTTTATATCTTAAAAGTCAGAGAAAGTCAAAAAAATATAGTTGCATAATTTTGCAAAGAGAGTATACTAATAATGTAGGTCAAAGAAAGTCAAAGTTAAAATAGAGATTATATAGGGGGAGTTCATAATGAGAATATCGGATGTAATAGAAGAGTTTATTAAAGACTTATTTGATGATGGAAGTGATGCAATAGAAATACAAAGAAATGAACTTGCAGAACACTTTAATTGTGTACCATCACAAATAAACTATGTAATATCAACAAGATTTAAGCCATCACAAGGTTACTATGTAGAAAGTAGAAGAGGTGGCGGAGGTCATATAACAATAAAAAAAGTAAATAATGATAAAGAAGATTATATAATGCATATTATAAAAAATATAGGAAATGAACTAACTTCTAATGAAGTAGATATTTTAATTAGTGATTTTCTATCTTATAACATAATAGATACAAAAGAAGCAAAATTATTAAAAGTAGCAACAAGCGATAATGTACTAAAGTTATCAAAAGACTTAAAAGATAAAGTTCGAGCAAGAATATTCAAAAACATGTTATTAAATATATAAAGGAGGAGATAAATATGTTATGTGATAATTGTGGAAAAAGAGAGGCAAATGTAAGATATACAGAAAACATCAATGGAAAAGTAAGAGAATTAAACTTATGTGAGGAATGTAGTAGAAAACTAGGAATAGGAGAAATGGACTTTAATATGCCAATAGACTTTTCAAGTTTCTTAGGAGGATTTATGGACGACTTAATGACTCCAGAAATAATGCCAATGTTTAATAGCTTAAAGTCAATTACTTGTGATAATTGTGGCTCTAGTTTTGATGATATAATAAATACAGGAAGAGTAGGATGTAAAGACTGTTATTCAGTATTTGAAGATAGACTAGACCCAATAATCAAAAAATTACAAGGATCAAATAGACATGTAGGAAGAATTGGTAAAATAATAGATAGTAAAATAGATAGTAAAAATGAAAAAGTAGAAAATGAAAATAAAACAGATTCTACTGGAAAAGTTACTGATAATAAAGAACAAAGTAAGCTAGAAAAGTTACAAGAGGATTTAAAACTTGCAATAAAAGAAGAAAGATATGAAGATGCAGCAAAAATAAGAGATGAAATCAAAAAATTAGAAAAATAGAGGTGAAAAGTATGAATTGGTATTTACAAACAAGTGAAGATTCAGATGTAGTAAAAAGTACAAGAATAAGATTTGTAAGAAATTTAAACGATTTCAAATTTCATTTAAATGATGAAGAATTAAAAGAATTAGAAAAAAGAATAGAAGATAATATATATGCAATAGGATATGGGCTAAAATTCTTTAAACTAAAAGATATGGATAATATTACAAAAACAAGTTTAGTAGAAAAGAATTTAATAAGTCCAACATTTGTAGCAAAAAGAAATGAAACAGGAAGTATATTAATAAATGATGAAGAAAACATCTGTATAATGATAGGTGGAGAAGACCACTTAAGTATCCAAGTATTTAGTAGTGGATTAGAATTAGAAAACACATTAAATTTAGCAATAGAAATAGAAGAAAAAATAGGAGAAATATTAGGCTATAGTATTAGTAAAAAATATGGATATTTAACAAGTAGATTAAATGACTTAGGAACAGGTTTAAAAGCATCAGTAATGGTACATTTACCAGCATTATCAAAAACAGGAAATCTAAGAAAAATGTTAGAAGTAGTTCGTGATTTCAATATGGATGTAAAAGGAGAATATGGAAAGTCAACTAAAAATCAAGGAGATTTATACCAAATATCTAATAAACAAACATTAGGAATTACAGAAAAGGAAATTATAAATAACTTAAAAGTAATAACTAAAAAGGTAGAAGAGCAAGAAAGACTTGCTAGAAAAATGCTTACTAAAGAACCAATTGAATTAGAAGATATGGTTTTAAGAAGTTATGGAATATTAACTAACTGTAGAAAAATATCTTATGATGAAGCAAAAGAATTATTATCAGACGTAAAATTAGGAACAGACTTAGGAATATTAGATAATTTAACAGATGCAAAAGTGCAAAAATTATACTTATATACGAAACCTGCAAATTTACAAAAATACTTAGGAGCAAAATATGACAAAGTAGAACAAGAAGTAAAAAGAGCAGAGGTAATAAAACAAATAATAAATGAAAGGTAATTTCGCATCTGGGACGTTTCCTTTGCGCAAAAAAATTCGCGTTTGGGACACATCTTTAGATGGTATGTCCCCATTGCGCAAAAAAATTCGCAAAGGAAACGTCCCTAATGCGAAATAAGTGAAAGGAGTTGATTATTATGACATATAGTTTTACAAATAGAGCTAAAAAAGCAATTGAATTTGCTGATGAATTAGCGATTGAATTAGGACATAATTATGTTGGAACTGAACATATTTTATATGGTTTAGCTAAAGAAGGTAGTGGAGTAGCTAGCAAAGTTTTGGCTAACCAAGGGATAGAACCTGATATTATTATAGACAAAATTGTAGAATTAGTAGGCCATGAAGCACCTATTACTGAGACTTTAGGTTTTACTCCAAGAACTAAAAGAGTTGTTGAAAATGCTTTTATTGAAGCTAGAAAATTAGGCTATAATTATATAGGAACAGAGCATCTTTTAATAGGAATATTAAGAGAAGCTGATAGTATAGCAGCAAGAATATTGTTAGAATTAAATACAAATATTCCAAGACTTTATAATGAGATAGTAAGGGTAATAAATGAAGGTGAAGACTATAGCGGAAATGACAACACAGGAAACGGAAAAAGAGGAGGAAGCTATAATCAAACACCAACTCTTAATCAATTTGGTGAAGATTTAACTAAAAAAGCTGAAGAAGGAAAATTAGACCCAATTATAGGAAGAAAGAATGAAATCGAAAGAGTTATTCAAATCTTATCTAGAAGAACTAAAAATAATCCTTGCTTAATTGGTGAACCAGGTGTTGGTAAAACAGCAGCTGTTGAAGGATTAGCTGAAAAAATAGTTTCAGGTGATGTACCAGAAATATTAAAAAATAAAAGGGTTGTAACTATGGATATATCTGGTATGGTTGCTGGAAGTAAATATAGAGGAGATTTTGAGGAAAGAATTAAAAAGGCTTTAGATGAAGTTAAAAAAGCAGGAGATGTAATCCTATTTATTGATGAAATTCATACAATAGTAGGAGCAGGAGCAGCAGAAGGTGCAATTGATGCAGCAAATATCTTGAAACCATTACTTGCAAGAGGAGAGATTCAATTAATTGGTGCAACTACTTTAAATGAATATAGAAAATATATTGAAAAAGATGCAGCATTGGAAAGAAGATTTAGCCCAGTTACTATTAATGAGCCAAGTGAGAAAGATACTGTTAAAATATTAAAAGGTTTACGTGATAAATATGAAGCTCATCATGGCGTTAAGATAACTGATGAAGCAATTGAAGCAGCTGTTAAAATGTCTACACGTTATATTAATGATAGATATTTGCCAGATAAAGCAATTGACTTAATAGATGAAGCAGCTTCTCGTGCTAAATTACAATCTTATACAGAACCAGACAGTTTAAAGAAATTACAAGAAGAAATTGAAGAAGTAGAAAAAGATAAAGAGGAAGCTGTAAGAATTCAAAAGTTTGAAAAAGCTGCAAGCTTAAGAGATAAACAAAAAGAATTGAAAGAAAAATATGAAAAAGAGCAAAAGAAATGGCAAAATAAAAATGATAAATCTGTTACTAATATAACAGAGGAAAATATTGCAGAAGTAATTGCTAGTTGGACAGGAATACCTGCTAAAAAGATTACAGAGGATGAAAATGAAAGATTAAAGAACTTAGAGAAAACTCTACACCAAAGAGTAATTGGCCAAGATGAAGCTGTAGAAGCAGTTGCAAAAGCAATTCGTAGGGGTAGAGTAGGTCTAAAAGATCCAAAAAGACCGATAGGATCATTTCTATTCTTAGGGCCAACAGGTGTAGGTAAAACAGAATTATCAAAAGCATTAGCAGAGGCATTATTTGGTGATGAAAATGCTATGATAAGAATTGATATGTCTGAATACATGGAACCACATTCTGTTTCAAAACTTATTGGTTCACCTCCAGGATATGTAGGATTTGATGAAGGAGGACAATTAACAGAAAAAATAAGAAGAAAACCATATTCTGTAATCCTATTTGATGAAATTGAAAAAGCCCATCCAGATGTTATGAATATGTTACTTCAAATACTAGAAGATGGAAGACTTACTGATAGCCAAGGAAGAACTGTAAACTTTAAAAATACTGTAATAATTATGACATCAAACATTGGTGCTAGATTAATTACAGATAAGAAAACATTAGGATTTAGTAAATCTGGAAAAGAAGATAAAGAAAAAGAAGAAGCAGCTAAGAAAGATTATGAAGATACTAAAAAAGAAGTTATGGATGCATTGAAGAAAGAGTTAAGACCTGAGTTTATTAACCGTATTGATGAAATAATTGTATTCCATAAATTAACAGATAAAGAGATTAATCAAATTATAGACATTATGTTAAAAGAAGTAACAGACAGGTTAGCAGCTCAAAAGATTAAAGTAGAGTTAGAGCCAGAAGTAAAAGAATTAATTGCAAGCAAAGGTATTGATAAAAACTTTGGTGCAAGACCTTTAAGAAGAACTATTCAAAGTGTATTAGAAGATAGACTTGCAGAAGAAATATTAGATGGTAACTTAAAGAAAAATAAAACAAATAAAATAGGAGTAAAAGACGGAAAAGTCGTAGTTGAGAAGTAAGGAGTTTATGCTCCTTGCTTTTTCTTATAAAAGATTTAAAAAATGTTTAATTTTATGATATAATTATAGTATAGGGCAAAGTTCCTGTGAAATACTCTCTTTGTTAAAGTGCATTACAGAGGAGGATATATTCTTAACATAGAGAGTAAAAATCATGATTGTTCTGACAACTAATACGATGGATGGAGGAAAAATGAATATTAATTTGCAGGGAGCTAAAATAGTCAATAGTTGCATCGGATGTGTTGGTAGTACTGTTATTAACGGACGGCGAGTTGATGCGCATAATAGTAACAGGAGCATAAAGCGAAAGACTTTTAACGAGTTTAAAGGCTGTGAAGGAAGTGAAGTTGATGCTGTAAGAATTAGCTCAACAAGTTTTGATGTTAATGTGCATCAGTCAGAAACTTCCAAAATAATCGTTAAGCTCTGTGGAGAAGCACTTGTGGAAGATGGAGATGTGAGCTTCGAGATTTTTATAGATACGAGAGTACTCTTTATTAACCTTGAAGTAGAAGGAATACTGGTAAGTAGCGACATTAAGTTTGATGTCTATCTTCCAAGCAAAATGTTTAAGAAGCTTTTTGTGGAAGCTGAGGTATCTGATATCTTTATCTCATCTGGAGTTTTTGTTCAGAAACTGGAGACTCATGTTGCATCTGGGAACATAAAAACAAGTGCAACAGTAAGGAGAGCAAAGCTCAAAGCCAATAATGGATTAATAGAGGTTGCCTTCAAAGCTGATTCTGATGTTGAAATTAAAGCGTCTACAATGAATGGTAACATAAACATCAAACTTGAAAATATCAGAAGAATCAAGCTTGACGCGGATACAATGAACGGTCGTGTGAAGAATTACCACACTGCAACTCGTGGACATACTGCTAGAATCAATGCACAGACTATGAATGGCAACATCATTGTAAGTTAATATCATAGCTTACAGTCGTGATTTAGCAAGTCGTACTAATTTATGCGACTTGCTTTTTTTGATAAAAGTGTTATAATGAAAAAACGAATATATAAAAAGTAGGAGATATGGATGTTAGAAAAAGTAAATTCACCAGAGGATGTAAAAAAATTAAGTATAGAAGATAAAAAAATATTGGCAGAAGAAATTAGAAAATATATATTAGAAATAGTATCAGAAAACGGAGGGCATTTAGCGTCAAATTTGGGTGTTGTAGAGCTTACAATAGCACTTCATAGTGTATTTAATGTGCCAGAAGATAAAATAGTATGGGATGTAGGCCATCAAAGTTATGTACATAAAATACTTACTGGAAGAAAAGATAAATTGAAAACTTTAAGAAAACTAAATGGAATAGCAGGATTTCCAAAGACAAATGAGTCAAAATGCGATTGCTTTAATACAGGACATAGTAGTACATCAATATCAGCAGCATTAGGTATGGCAAGAGCAAGAGATATAGAGGGTAAAGATAATTCAGTTATAGCAGTGATAGGTGATGGTGCTTTAACTGGAGGTATGGCATTAGAAGCACTAAATGATGCAGGTTGTAGTGGAGCCAGAATGACTGTAATACTTAATGATAATGAGATGAGTATATCTAAAAACATTGGTGGAATAAATATGCTTTTAAGTAAGCTAAGGACAAAAAGAAGTTATACTAAATCAAATGTTTCTTTGAAGAATTTAATAAATAAGATTCCAGTTGTAGGAAAGCCTTTTGTTAAAATTGTACAAAGAGTAAAAAGAAGTATAAAACAATTAATAATTCCAAAAATGTTTTTTGAAGATATAGGCTTTCGTTATTTAGGTCCAGTAGATGGGCATAATATAGAAGAATTAGAAAGAATGCTTAAGATTACTAAAGAATTAGATGGCCCAGTATTACTTCATGTTCTAACTAAAAAAGGGAAAGGTTATAAAATAGCAGAAGAAAATCCAGATAAATATCATGCAACATCACCTTTTGATATAGAAACTGGTAAACCAAAAAAAGAAAAGAAAAAAGATTATTCAAAAGTATTTGGAGATAAGTTAATAGAACTTGCTAAAAAGAATGATAGGATAGTAGCAATTACAGCGTCAATGAAAGATGGAACAGGGCTTCATGAATTTCAAAAAGAATTTCCAAATAGATTTTTTGATATAGGAATTGCAGAACAGCATGCAGTAGGACTAGCTGCAGGTATGGCAAAAGAAGGGTTAATACCATTTGTCCCAATATATTCATCATTTTACCAAAGAGCATATGACCAAGTAATACATGATGTAGCAATTCAAAATTTACCAGTGATAATGTGTGTAGATAGGGCAGGAATTGTAGGAGCAGATGGAGAGACACACCAAGGTGAATTTGATATGGCATTTTTTAGATTAATTCCAAATCTTACAATAATGGCACCAAAAAATTTTAAAGAATTAGAAGATATGATGGAATTCGCAGTTAGATTAAAAAGACCAGTTGTTATTAGATATCCAAGAGGGGGAGAAAGTGAAAAAATAAAATTTGATAAAAATGAAGAAATAAAATATGGAAAAGCAGAAATACTAAAAGAAGGAAAAGATTTAAGTATAATTGCAATTGGAAAGACTGTAGCAAGAGCAATGGAAGTTGCAAATAAATTAAAGGAAGATAAAATAGATGCAGAAGTTATAAATGCAAGATTTTTAAAGCCATTAGATAAAGAAACAATAACTAAATCAATTGAAAAAACAAAACTTGTTATAACTTTAGAGGATGGAACAATAATAAATGGATTAGGAACAGCTGTAAAAGAGTTAATTATAGATGAAAAATTAGAAGGTGTAAAAATAAAATCATATGCATATCCAGATAAATTTATAAGACATGGAGCAGTAGAAGAATTAGAAGAACTTTATCACCAAGATACTAAGTCAATTTATGAGGATATAATAAAATTAGAAGGAAAAAGAGAAAAGAAAGAAATAGAAACAAAAGAGGAAAAAACAAACGAAAATAAAGTGAAAAATGAAACAAGGAAAGAAAAAAGAAAAAATAGAAAGAAAAAGTAAAAAATATTAAATATATAAACTAAATTAAGAAAGGAATAGAAATGAATAAACAAGACTTATTAAAAGATTATAGAAAACAAGAAGATAAAATTTGTTTATCACAAGTTTTAGATAAAATAGAATTTATGAAAGCAAAAGGGAGAATAGAATATACAGACTTTTTAGATATGTATCAAATATCATTAGTAGAAAACTTTTTAAAAAAAATGAAATTTGAAAATTATAAACTATATGGTGGATATGAAGATGCAGAAAGAAAAGTTTTAATAGTATATCCTGAAAAATATGATGAAACAATGCTAGAAAAAAACTATTCTAAAATATTAAAAGCAGTTAGAGTAACATTAGCAGAAGAAGAGCAAGGAAAATATTCACATAGAAATTATTTAGGAGGAATAGTTAAATTAGGTTTAAGAAGAGAAAAAGTAGGTGATATATTAGTTGCTGGCGTTGGTGCAGATATTATAGTAATGGAAGATTTTGCAGAGATTTTGAAAAAAGAACTACCTTCACTTACAAGATTTGAAAATAGTAAAGTAGAAATAATAGAACTAAAAGATTTAAGGAAAAAAGAAATACGTATAGAAGATGTAAAAATAATTGTACCATCACTTCGTTTAGATAATATAGTATCTGATTTGGCAAGAACATCTAGAAGCAAAGCAGCACAAATAATAGCTCAAGAAAGAGTTTTCATAAATGGACAAAATGAAACAAAATTATCTAAACAAATAAAATTACATGATGTTATTACAATTAGAGGAAAAGGAAGATTTATTATAAAAGAATTTGATGGAACGACAAGAAGCGGAAGAACAGTAATAGTGGTAGAAAAATATGTATGAGACAAAAAAGGACTGTCCCTCTTTGTCTCATTTTAATTCTACTACTGTTACTCCCATTTCTCCTTCACCATATGTTCCCATTCGATATGATTTTACATGAGGGTTAGTTTTTAAGAATTTATGAATTCCTTTCATTAGTTTTCCTGTTCCTTTGCCATGTACTATTCTAACAGTATTTAATTTACTAAGTGAGGCATCATCTAAAAATTTGTCTACTACAAATACTGCTTCTTCTACATTAAGTCCAATTACATTTATTTCTGATTTTACATTTTTGGCTTTAGACAAATTAGAATAGGTAGATGATAATGTTTTTTCTTTGTTAGAATTATCAATATGTGCTTTTTCTAATTCATTAATTGATACATTTGTTTTAATAATTCCAATTTGTACCTGTACTTCATTTGATTTAGATGGTCTTGAAAGTACAGTTCCATTTTTACCGAATTTCTTAACAAATACAGTCATATTTGGTTTAATATCATTTACATCTAATGAATTTGAAGTATGTAAATTTGGGGTTGTTTTTTCATTTCCTAAAGTATGTATTTCATTTATTTTTCTATTTAATTTATTTCTAAGATTTTCAGCTGATTTCACACTTGATATATTATTTAAGTCTTTTATTATATCGTTTGCTTCTTCTTTAGCATCTAATAAAATATTTCTTGCTTCAACCTTTGCTTTATTTATGATATCTTGTTCTTGTTTTTGTAATTTTTCATTATCTAGAGTAAGTGATTTTTCTAAGTTAGCTACATTTTCTAACTTTTTATTAATTTCTTCTTTTTCTTTTTCTATTTCTGATTTTTGGTCATAGATATTTTTTAGTAATTCTTCAAAATCTACTTGTTCTTTTGACATCATAGATTTTGCTTTATCTATAATGGAGGCAGGTAATCCTAAGTTCTTACTAATTGCAAACGCATTACTTTTACCAGGAATTCCTACAAGTAAACGGTATGTTGGTTCTAATGTATCTACATTAAATTCAACAGAAGCATTTTCAAAGCCTTTAGTTGCTAGAGCATATTGCTTTAATTCCTGATAATGAGTTGTTGCAATTGTAAGTGCTTCTAAGTTATATAAATATTCTAAAATACTAATTGCAAGATTGGCTCCTTCTATAGGGTCTGTTCCTGAACCTAATTCATCTACTAAAACAAGAGAGTCTTTACTTGCATTTTTTATGATTGATACTATATTTAACATATGTGATGAAAAAGTACTAAGGGAATCTGATATACTTTGATCATCTCCTATGTCTGCAAAAACTTTATCAAATACATATATACTAGAGTTTTCATCTGCTGGAATATTTAAACCAGAACATGCCATGCAAGTAAGTAATCCAACAGTTTTTAAAGAAACAGTTTTTCCACCAGTATTAGGTCCTGTAATTAATAATGTAGAAAAGTCTTTTCCTAAACTTAGTGAAATAGGGACAACTTTTTCTTCATCTATTAAAGGATGACGTGCATTTTTTAGGCTTATTTCTTTATTAGTATTTAAAATAGGTGTTATTCCGTTAATTTTTCTAGAATACTTGGCTTTAGCAAATATAAAATCAAGTTTTCCAATTAAGGATACATCTTGTTTTAATTCTTCTATATAAGGTTCAAATAGAAATGATAGTTTTTGTAATATTTTTTCTATTTCTAATTCTTCTTCTAGTTTTAATTTGCTTATTTCATTATTCATTTCAAAAATAGAGATTGGCTCAATAAATAGAGTAGAACCAGCATTAGAAATATCATGTACAAATCCTTTAACGGAAGAACGATATTCTTCTTTTACAGGAATAACAAATCTGTCATTTCTAATTGTTATAATACTATCTTGAAGATACTTAGAAAACTTGCCATGTATCATATCATTTAATTTACTTCTGATATTATCTTCTAGATTTTTTTGTTTTTTCCTAATATCTTTTAAAGTAGTTGATGCAGTATCTAAAATTATTCCTTCATCTGATATAGAATTAGTTACTTCATTTATTATACCTTTATTTGTGTAAAGCATATTAAATAAGTTAGATAGAATAGGATATTCTGAAGACTCTATATAGTCTTTATCAAAATAGTTTTTTAATTCATTTGCCATTTTAAAGATTTTATTTAAGTTTAAAATAGCAATAGAAGAAAGAGAAATACCACTTTCTAAATTTTTTATACTTAAATTAATATCCTGAAAGTCATAAAAACTTGGACAAGAATTTCTATACATTAAGCTTACAGCTTCTTTTGTTTCATCTAACATATTTTGAACTTCACCATACTTATTCTTTGGAAGTAAAACTGATGCAAGTTCTTTTCCTTTTGATGTTACACAATAAGTTTGTAATATATTTATTATTTTATCAAATTCTAATTTTTTTAAGTTTATATCCATTTTTAAAATCTCCTAACATATTAATTATACAGGGAAAGGAAAAATTAGTCAATTACATAAAATTTTAAATAAAAAATTAAAAGAAAAATATAAAACAAAGAAATACAATAAAATATTTCATTTTAAATTTTTTACAAAAAATAATAAAAAAGTTTACAAATTATGTGAAATGTGATATATATAATACATATTCAAAATTAATTCAAATAAGCCTTGCATACAAAGGTGTATTATTTAAAATCAAATATTTGAGTCGAAAAAAT
>CALXFI010000013.1 GCA_944387535.1 uncultured Clostridia bacterium
AGGCCCCGTGGTCAAGCGGTTAAGACATCGCCCTTTCACGGCGGAGACATGGGTTCGATTCCCGTCGGGGTCACCAAAATGCCACTTTAGCTCAGCTGGCCAGAGCATCGCACTTGTAATGCGAGGGTCATCCGTTCGAATCGGATAAGTGGCTCCAAAAGGTCATTAGTCTTGCAGAAGCTTGATTATTGGCTTTTTTATTTTGCTAAAAAAAGATAGCTTTTGCTATCTTAATTATCATTTTCTAACATAAATTCAATTAATTTGTCTATTATTTTTTTATTCTCGTCAGATAAAAAATCATATTTGTCAATTGTAGTATTTACATTTACAATATCTTTGAAAAGTCTATTTGGAGAACATTTAGTTATATTACATATATTTATTGCAGTATTTAAACTAATACCTGCAGTTCCTCTTTCAACACTGCTTAAAAACTGAGGTGTAACTCCTAATTTTTCCGAAAATTGTTCTTGTGTAAAGTTTGCTTTTTTTCTGATACTTTTTATATTACTACCTAAACTCTTGCTTTTAAATTCTTTTAATTTTTCAATCTCTAACATATAATCACCCGATAAAAGTATATTTTACTTTATAGTATTTTAGAACAATATTTTATATTTAATTTTTGAATAAAAATAAATATTATATATTTACTTAACCAAAAAATGTGTTATAATTTATTAAGTATAATTTTAAGTTAGAAAACTTAAAAGATAAGGAGATAGATTTATGGGTTTTAAATCCACGAAAACAGACAAAAAAGTAACAGAAATAATTGTTAGACTTTATTTAAGACATTACACTTTCGCTGATATTTTTGATTATATTAATGGTAAAGATATATTAGAAATATTTTATGAAAGGTTGGATGAACATATTCAAGAAATACCTAAAAATATTACAAACACGTATAACGTAACTAAGGAACAAGTAATTAAAATTATAGGGAATAAAGACAAACAAGGGACAGCAATACTTAAATTTAAATTAAAAGATATAATTGAAAGATATAGAAGCAAACAAAAAGCATCGCAAGATGCTATTAAAGATTTAAAAAATGATATAAAAGAGATAGAAGAGCTTTTAGTAAAAAAGAAAACAAGACTGCATTTTTCAGAGGAAGAAAAGAATAATTGTATAATATATCAAATGTTAAAAAATGAAGATTATGAAAATTTGAAAAAAATAAAATTAAAAATCAAATAAAAATAAGCTCTAGAATTAACTAGGGCTTTAAAATTCTTCAAAATTAACATCATTGTTATCAAAATCATCATTTGTTGCTTCTGGTTGAATTTCTGCATTAGAATTATCAGGAATTTCTTCAGAAACTATATCAGTTGAAAAAGAAAATACTTTCTTCTCAGCTCTTGCTTTTTCATCAAACTTTTTATTAAATTCTTCTTTAGCTTCATTTAATGTCTCTTGCATAGCATTAAACATATCATCTACATCTTTTCTTGTAAAATCGTAAGAATTACTTCTAGCCATTGGTTCTAAAATTTGAATATCATGTAATACATTATTTACTCTTTTCCCTGCAAATTCTACAAATTTTTTTCTTTTTTCTTCATTAACTACTCTTTCCATACTACAATCCTTTCTTTCTTCATAAAGTTTTAAAATTTCCTAATACACAATATCACAATTTAAAGAATTTTTCAAATATTAATTATAAAAAAATGAAAAAATATTTATAAAAGGCGAAAAAAGAAGCTCGTCCCCCAATGTCTCATCCTTGATAAAGTTTAGATTTTATGTTATTATATAATTTGGAAATTAGGAGGAAGAGATGGAAAAAATAGTAATAGTAACAGGAGCATCAAGAGGAATAGGTAGAGAAATAGCAAAAAGATTATCCAAAAAAGGGCTTAAAGTAATTGCGAATTATAATAAGTCAGAAGAAGCAGCAAAGGAATTAAAAGCTGAATTAGAAAAAGAAGGAATAGAAATAGATATTGTAAAAGCAGATGTATCTAAAAGAGAGGACGCAAAAAAATTAGCTAAATTTGCATTAGATAAATATGGAAAAATAGATATTTTAATAAATAATGCAGGAATTTCAGAATATAAATTATTTACAGATGAAACAGATAACGACTGGAATAAAATTATAAATACTAACTTATATTCAGCATTTGCTTTGTCGCAGGAAGTTATTCCTAATATGGTTCACAATAAAAATGGATTAATTATTAATATGTCATCTGCTTGGGGCGTTGTTGGAGGCTCTTTAGAAGTTATTTATTCTGTATCAAAAGCAGGGATGGATGGACTAACTAAGGCATTAGCAAAAGAGCTTGGTCCATCAAATATTAGAGTAAATTCAATAGCTCCAGGTATGATTTATACGCAAATGAATTCTAAGTTTACAGAAGAAGAATTAGACCAAATAAAGGAAGAAATACCATTAGGTACAATAGGAAAGGCAGAAGATATTTCAAAATGCGTAGAGTGGTTAATAGAAGATAAATATACAACAGGTCAAGTAATTTCAATAAATGGAGGATGGATTATAACATAAAAAGCGATACTTAAAATGTATCGCTTTAATATATATTTGCTATATTAATCATTTTCTTTCAATTTTCTTTTATAATTTCCTGAAATTAGTTTAGGTAAATAAGTAATTATTTTATAAACAGCTAAACGAACTTTTTTACTCCATAAATAAGATCTTCTTAATTTTCTAGCAGATCCTAAAGCAACAGGTTCATCATCTAAAACAACTAATTCATTTTGAACTTTTTCTAATGGAAATACATAGTTTTGTCCATTGTTGTTATCCCATTCATCATTTCCATTTTTAAAACAGAAATTAAAAGTATCGCCTTCTAATAATTGGATTTCTGCTTGAAATCCTAAATCTGTTTTTTCCATTTTTATATCAGTAACATTATCCCAATTTGAGCCAAAACCATAATGAATAGACACTACGTCAGAACCATCTTGATATAGTTTCCCTAAATATGAGATTTTAACTTTACTATTTTCAACTAATTTGTCTGTATTAAAGAATATATTTTTTGATAATTCCATTTAATTTCTCTCCCTTTTTTGTCTTTTGCTGTAAACATTATAATATTAATTTCTACAATGTTCAAGTATTTTTTATAAAATTTTCTTTACATTTTTGTTACAGTTATGTAACAAAAATGTGAACTACCCACCACCTAAAGGTAGTGGGTTTTACGCTCCCTTCTTATAAAAATAATAAAATATTGATAAAATAAAGTTTCTCTAACATTTAGTACAATATGGAAAAACTAAAAAAATATTGTAAAAAAATTTGCTTTATGGTAATATAAAAGAGAAATAAAAGTAAAAGGGGATTTTTTATGGGAGAAAAAGTTATGGATGAGAAAAAAGAAGAAACAAAAGAAGTAGAGAAGAAAAAAAAGACCAAAAAGGAAGAAACAAAAAAACAAAAAGAAAATAAAGTAGAGAAAAAAGAAACTAAAAAAAGTAAAAAAGAACAAGAAGAGAAAAAAAATAAAGAAGAAAGTCCTAAATTTAAGAAATCAGAAGAAAAACCAAAAAAGCAAGAAAAAGAAATGGAAAAAATGGAAAATGACAAAAAGAAAAAAAACAAAAGGAAATATGTAATACTTGCGATAATTGTAGGAGTTCTTTTGATAATAGGACTTTTGATTTCAACAGTATTTGCATTAATAAATATTGGAAATGAAAATATTATAGATGGAATATCAATTAGCGGAATAGATGTGTCAGGGTTATCAAAAGAAGACGCAAAAACAAAAATAGAATCTGTTTATAGTGAGAAGAAAGAAAAAGATATTGCATTAAAACATGGAGAATATGAAACAACGTTAAGCCCAGTTCTAATGGAAGTAAACTATAAAATAGATGAAGCAGTAGAAAATGCATGTTCAATTGGAAAAAGTTCAAATATTTTTGTAAATAATTATAATATTTTATTTGCTTTATTTAATAAGAAAGATATACCTTTAGAAATGACAATAAATGAAGATGTAACAAAACAAACTATAGAAGATATGAATATTAGCTTACCAGATGTTGTAATCGAATCTAGTTATTCAGTTGAGGGAAACGAATTAATAATAACTAAAGGAAAAGCAGGAGTAAAAATAGATACAGATAGTTTATTGGCACAAGTAAAGGAAAGATTAACTAATCCAAATGCAAGTGATGAAACAATAGATATACCAGTTATAAATAAAGAACCAGAACCTATAGATATTGATAAAATTCATGAAGAAGTATATAAAGAAGCACAAGATGCATATATAGTAGAAGAACCATTTGAAGTGCACCCGGAAGCACAAGGTGTAGATTTTGATGTAGAAGCAGCAAAAGAAATACTAAAAGAAGATAAAGAAGAGTATGTAATACCTTTAATAATTACAGAACCCAAAGTGACATTAGACCAATTAGGGGAAGAAGCATTTCCGGATTTATTAGGAACATTTACCACAAGATATGATGTAAGTGATGTTGATAGAACAACTAACTTACAACTCGCTTGTCAAAAAATTAATGGAACAGTAGTTTTAGCAGGAGAAACCTTCTCATATAATGAAGTTGTAGGAGCAAGAACAGTTGCAGCAGGATATAAAAATGCTAAGGTTTATGAGGCAGGGCAAGTAGTAGATGGAATAGGTGGAGGTATTTGTCAAATATCTTCAACATTATATAATGCAGTATTATATGCAAATCTAGAAATAGTTGAAAGAAGAAATCATCAATTTGTAACTTCATATGTACCAGCAGGAAGAGATGCAACAGTAGTTTATGGTTCAACAGATTTTAAATTTAAAAATACAAGACAGTATCCTATAAGAGTTGTTGCAACAGCAAATGCAGGAATCGCTACAATATCAATTTATGGAATAAAAGAAGAAGAGGAATATACATTTAAATTTAATACAAAAACAATATCTACTATTCCTTATCAGACTCAATATATAGATGATAGTACATTACCAAAAGGATCAGAAGTAGTTAAGCAGAAAGGAACAAATGGATTAATAACCGAAACATATATTTCTAAATATTTGGATGGAAAACTTATTTCAACAGAATTACTTTCAAGAGATACTTATAGCGCAATGACAAGAATAGTAAGAAGAGGAACAGGAGCGGTAGCTAATTCTTCTACACAAGGACAAACAGTAGAAACTACAACTCAAAATGCAGAATCACCAACAGAGTCAGTTACGACAGAGCCAAATCAAACAACAGAAGAAATAATAGAACCAGCTGCTTAAAATGGATAAGAAAGGCCAATACGAAAAAGTATTGGTCTTAACTATTGACAATTCAAAAAAAAAATACTATAATAAAAAAAGTCTGAACAACATTTATAAAGAGCATCACACTTGTAATCTAAGTGTTATTCACAATAAAAACGGCTCTTTAGCTCAGTTGGTAGAGCAACAGACTCTTAATCTGGAGGTCCTCGGTTCGAAGCCGAGAAGAGTCACCATATTAAAGCTTCTTGCTAAAAGGTAAGAAGCTTATTTTTTACTTAAAAATCTCCAATTTTAAGTTAGTGAAATAAAAGATGAAAGTAATTTTAATAGATGCTTGAATGGGTTTGAAATTAAAAAATAATGTTGACAAAATGTCTGAAACATACTAAAATAATAGTGTTGGAGAAAAAAATAAAAAGGGGTGATGGATTTGCTAAAAATATATAATACAGATATGGAAACAAATGAATTTCAAGAAATAAAAGAATTTAAGAGGGGCTCATGGATTAATTTAGTAAATCCGTCGGAAAATGAAATAAAAAAGGTTTGTGAAAGTATTAGTATACAAGAAGAATTTATAAGAGATGCCTTAGACTATGAAGAAAAAGCCAGAATTGACCAAGAAGATGATGACGATACAACTCTTTTTGTAGTAGACGTTCCAATTATAGAAAAAGGTGAAGAAAACGAAATATATACAACAATGCCTTTAGGAATGATAGTTGTAAGAGATGATTTCTTTATAACAGTATCATTAAGGAAAAATAAAATTATTGAAAGTTTTGAAAAAAGAAAAATAAAGAATTTCCAAACATATAAGAAAACAAGATTTATTTTTCAGATACTATATTTAAATTCATCTTTTTACTTAAATTATCTAAAACAAATAAATAAAGAAACAGAAATTGCAGAATACATATTAAAAAATTCTATGAGAAATCAAGAGCTTTTAAAAATGCTTAACTTAGAAAAAGGTTTAGTATATTTTACAACATCATTAAAATCAAATGAGTTAGTAATGGAAAAAACTTTAAGAGGAAAAATAGTAAAGTTATATGAGGAAGATAGTGAAATACTAGAAGATGCAATCACAGAAAACAAACAGGCAATAGAAATGGCTCAAATATATACAAATATCTTAAATGGAACAATGGATGCATATGCATCAATTATTTCAAACAACCTAAATGGAGTTATGAAGACATTGACATCTATTACAATTATTTTAGCTATACCAACAATGATTTCTAGTTTTTGGGGAATGAATGTTAATTTACCATTGCAAAATACTACATTTGGATTTATTATAATGATTACTATTTCAGTAGTACTTACATTATTAGTTTCTTGGTGGTTAAAAAGAAGAAATATGTTAGATTAAAAAAGAAAATGGAGTAATTCCATTTTCTTTTTAGGTTCCTAAAATACCTTGAATTTTCGATAATTCACTTTTTAATTGATTATAAAAAGTTTCAGTAATTGAGCTATCAATATAATTTTCATAATTATAAATTGTTTTATTAATATCAATTAATTTCATTTTCTGTTTTGATTTGCTAGTATCTTTGTACATATAAATTGGTATGTATTCATAATTATCAATAGAAATTGATCCATCTACATGCTTTGTAATATCTAAATTTAAAATAATTGAGTCTCTTGTATATTCAGCATTTTGGTCAGCTATAAAATTACCTAGAGAATAAATTACAAAACCATCTTTAGTAGTGCCATCTTCTAGAGTAACAGTTCTTTTTTCCATTGGCTCTAATACATGAGGGTGTGTTCCTAAAATAACATCTACACCATTTTGGAATAAGAAATCTGCCAAGTCTTCTTGAGTAGAGTTTTGAGTCGTTTTATATTCATTCCCCCAATGCATACAAGCAATTATAATATCAGGATTTTCTGCTTTTGCGCTATCAAGTTGTTTTTTCATTAAATCTTCATCAATTAAATTAACGCAAAATGGTTTATCAGAAGGAATTGGAATTCCGTTAGTTCCGTAAGTATAATTCACAAATGCAATTTTGATTCCTTTAACATATTTGATTAAAGTTTTATTTTGAGCTTCTTCAGTTTTATATGTGCCAAGATGAGCGATATCTGCAGCATCTAAAACATCAATTGTTCTAGAAAGCCCATTGAATCCTTTATCTAAAGCATGATTACCTGCAGTGGAAAGGACATCTACGCCAATATCTTTTAATTCATAAGCTAAACTATCAGGGGTATTAAATGTAGGATAACTACTGTAACCAACTTCTTCACCTGCAAAAGTTGTCTCTAAATTACCAACACATATATCAGCAGTCTTCGTATAAAGACTAATATTATCAAAGACATAAGAAAAATCATAAGTATTTGTATCACTATTATAGGCATCATTATATTGAGTATTGTGACACATAATGTCCCCAATAGCAGATAAAGTAAATGTTACATCTGTTGGTTCTTCTTCTTTTTCTTCCTCAGAGTTTTGTTGTTCGTCTTGTTGTTTTTGTTCCTCAATTTCTTGTTTTGAGGTTTCAACTAAATTTTCATAATCACTTTTATTTTTAAAATAATAAAAAATAGCAATTGATATGAAAATAACGAGTAAACATACAACAGTTGAAATTAAAATTCTATGAACTTTAGTATAATCAATATCAGTATTTTTTCTTCTTCTTCGATTACGCGTACGCACATCTCTTCTCAAAAAAATCACCTCTTATTTTTACTACAAAATATCACAAAAAATAAAAAAATTCAACAATATGAATAATTTTAAAAAATTTTCACATAATAGAAATAGAGAAAATTTATGATAGGAGGAAATAAGATGAAGGTTATAGATAAAATTGCACTAGTACTAATCATAATAGGAGCTCTTAATTGGGGATTAATAGCACTATTTAATTTTGATTTAGTTGCAACACTATTTGGTGATATGACAATAGTTTCAAGAATAGTATATGGATTAGTTGGAATATCAGGATTATGGGGAATAAAATTATTATTTGATGATTAATATATGAGAAAAAAGGGGACGGGTCTTTCTTGTATCATAAAAATTGAGACAAAAAGCCACGTCCCTAAAATTCTCCCTTGAAAAAAATAGGAAAATATTGTATAATTACCTACGATAAAAAAATAGGAGGAAAAAAGATGTTAGTAGCAAATAATGTTACCGTAAGATTTGGTAAAAGAGTATTATTTGAAGATGTAAATATAGCTTTTGGAAAAGGTAATTGCTATGGAATAATCCGGAGCAAATGGTGCTGGAAAATCTACATTTTTAAAAGTTCTTTCAGGAGAAATAGAGCCAAGTAAAGGTGATGTATCTATAGATAAGGGAGAAAGAATATCAGTATTAAAACAAGATCACTATGCATTTGAAGATTTTACAGTTATAGATACAGTAATCATGGGAAATAAAGAATTATATGATATAATGAAGAAAAAAGAAGAAATATATGCAAAACCAGATTTTTCAGAAGAAGACGGAATGGAAGCTGCAAAATTAGAAGAAAGATTTGCAGAACTAGATGGTTGGAACGCTGACTCAGATGCAGCAAAACTTCTAAATGATTTAGGAATAGTTCCAGAAGATCATTATAAATACATGAGAGAAATAGAAGCAAAAGACAAAGTAAAAGTACTTTTAGCACAAAGTTTATTTGGAAATCCAGATGTATTATTACTAGATGAGCCAACAAACGACTTAGATGTAAAAAGTATAAATTGGTTACAAGACTTTCTAATAGACTTTGAAAACACAGTAATAGTTGTATCACATGATAGATATTTCTTAAATAAAGTATGTACTCATATTGCAGATGTAGACTTTGGGAAAATAAAAGTATATCCAGGAAACTACGATTTCTGGTATGAATCAAGTCAACTTGCATTAAAACAAGCAAGAGAGCAAAATAAGAAAAAAGAAGAAAAGATAAAAGAATTACAAGACTTTATTGCTAGATTTAGTGCTAATGCTTCAAAATCAAAGCAAGCTACATCAAGAAAGAAAACATTAGAAAAAATACAATTAGAAGAAATAAAGCCTTCTAATAGAAAATATCCATACATAGATTTCAAACCAGATAGAGAGCCGGGAAAAGAAATATTACAAGTAAAAAATGTCTCTAAAACAATAGATGGAGTAAAATTATTAGATAACATATCTTTTGATGTAAAAGAAGGAAATAAGATTGCAGTTTTAGCAGATAATGAACTTGTAAAAACAGTATTATTTCAAATAATTGCAGGAGAAGTAGAACCAGATGAAGGAGAAATCGTATGGGGAACTACAATAACAAATAGTTATTTCCCAAAAGATAATAACTACTTATTTGAAACAGACGAAAATGTTACAGAATGGCTAAGAAAATATTCAAAAGATCCAGATGAAACATATGTAAGAAGCTTTTTAGGCAGAATGTTATTCTCAGGAGATGAAGCATTAAAGAAGGTGAATGTTTTATCAGGAGGAGAAAAGGTAAGATGTGTATTATCAAAAATGATGCTATCAGGAGCAAACTTCTTAATATTTGATGAACCAACAAACCATTTAGATATGGAGAGTATAACATCATTAAATGAAGGCATGAAGAAATTTACAGGAAATATCATATTTACATCACATGACCATGAATTAACGCAAACTGTAGCAAATAGAATTATTGATATAAAAGAAAGCGGAGAAGTAATAGATAGAGAAGTTACTTATAATGAATATTTAGGAGTTGAATAATTAGTTGCTGTTTTTTGGGACGTACTCAAAAAACAGCATTTTATATTTTTTAGGTAATAAAAATATTATAATTTTAAAAACTAATATGATAGGAGTATAAAATGATTAAGAAAATTGGATTGAAAAAGTTTAAAGTTTTATATAGAAAACATATTGTAAAAGATTTTCCAAGAGCGGAAAGAACTACTTTAAATAAGTTTAAGAAAAGAATTATAAGAGGACAAGAAGTAGTATATGTCTATGAAGAAGAGGGAAAAGAAAAAGCATATATTATAATAGCTAATTTAGATAATTATGTTTTAATATCTTTTCTTGCTGTATTTGAAGAATATAGAGGAGAAGGTATTGGAACTAAATTATTAAAGGAAATAAAAAATAACTTTAGTAATAAAAAAGGTATTTTATTAGAAGTAGAAAATCCTATATATAGTGTAGACGAAACAGATAAAGTTATAAGAGAAAAAAGAATTAAGTTTTATGAAAAATCTAATTATAATATAATAGATGGAGTAGAAGTTAACTTACATTCTACAATGTTAAATGTTATGATGCTAAATATAAATAATACCACAATAGATAAACAAGAAATAAAAGAAGAACTCAATAATTTTTATACAAGAATTTTTAGAAGATATGATAAGAATTTATTTTTTAGAATAATTTAAAAGTATAAATAAAAAAGTAAAAAGAATTATTTGTTCTAAGTTTTCTCAAATCTTTTAAAAAATATATTTGACTTAAATCTTACGCATTGTTATAATAGGACTGTTAGTAAACAGTTCTATTTTTGAGAAATTAATAAATGCTGTTTTTTTACCCCGTCCCAAAAAACAGCAAGAGAGAAGAAAAAAAGAGAAAGAAAAGAAAGAGAAAACAAAAAAAGAAAAAAGTAAAGAAAAAAGGGACGAGAAGAAGAAAAAATGGAAGAGGAAAGAGGTAATAAGAATAATGGATAAAATTATTAAAACTATAGCAGAAGAGTTAGGAATTAAAGAAAAACAAGTTGAAAATGCAATTAAATTAATAGATGAAGGAAATACAATTCCTTTTATTGCACGTTATAGAAAAGAGGTAACAGGCGGATTAAGTGATGAAATTCTTAGGGATTTAGGTGAAAGACTTACTTATTTAAGAAATTTAGAGCAAAGAAAAGAGGAAGTTGTAAAATCTATAGATGAACAAGGAAAATTAACAGACGAAATTTTACAAGCTGTTGCAATTGCTAAAACTTTAGCAGAAGTTGAAGATATTTATAGACCTTATAAACAAAAGAAGAAGACAAGAGCAACTGTTGCTAAAGCTAAAGGATTAGAACCACTAGCAAATATAATATTAGAACAAAAAGAAACAAAAGATATAAATGAAATTGCAAAAGAATATATAAATATAGACAAACTATCAGAAGAAGATAAGAAAAATAAAGATAAAATAGTAGCAACAGCTGATGATGCAATTGCAGGAGCATTAGATATAATTGCTGAAATGGTTTCTGATGAGCCTAAATATAGAAAACAAATAAAGAAAATTTGTTATAGAGAAGCTTTAATTGTAACAAAAGCAGCTAAAGAGGATGAAAAATCTAATTATGAAATGTATTATGATTACAATGAAGCTATAAAATATATTCCAAGTCATAGAATTTTAGCAATAAATAGAGGAGAAAAGGAAGGTTTCTTAAAAGTTAAAATAGAAAAACCAGAAGATAAAATTTTAAATTATATAGAAAGAGATATAATAAAAGGTGAAACACAATTTACTTCTATGCTAAAAGAAACTATTTTAGATAGTTTTAAAAGACTAATAGAACCTTCAATTGATAGAGAAATACGTTCTGATTTAACTGAAAAAGCAGAAGAAAAAGCGATTAAAGTATTTGGTAAAAATTCAAAACAATTATTATTAGGAGCACCTATAAAAGGCAAAACTGTTATGGGCTTTGACCCAGCTTACAGAACTGGTTGTAAAATAGCAGTTATTGACGAAACAGGAAAAGTTTTAGATTATACAACAGTATATCCAACAGAGCCACAAAATGATGTAGAAGGTGCTAAAAAAGAGTTATTAAAACTAATTGATAAAGATAAAGTTGATATGATAGCAATAGGAAATGGAACGGCATCAAGAGAGTCTGAAATGTTTGTAGCTGATATGATAAAAGAAGCAAAAAGAGATGTTCATTATGTAATTGTAAGTGAAGCAGGTGCATCTGTATATTCAGCATCTAAGCTTGCTACAGAAGAATATCCAGACATAAATGTTTCAATAAGAGGTGCAATTTCTATTGCAAGAAGGTTACAAGACCCTCTAGCCGAACTTGTTAAAATAGACCCAAAAGCAATTGGAGTTGGGCAATATCAACATGATGTAAATCAAAAGAAATTATCAGAAAGTTTAACAGCAGTAGTAGAAGATAGTGTTAATAAAGTTGGTGTAGATGTAAACACAGCAACGCCATCACTTTTATCTTATGTATCAGGAATTAATAATACAATTGCAAAAAATATTGTAAAATATAGAGATACAAATGGAAAATTAAAGAATAGAAAGGAATTATTAAAAGTTCCGAAGTTAGGAAAAGTAGCATTTGAACAATGTAGCGGTTTTTTAAGGATTTATGATGGAGACAACCCATTAGAAGTAACAGCGGTACACCCAGAGTCTTACGAAGCTACAGAAAAGTTACTTGCTAAAATTGGTTTTGATAAAAATGATTTAAGAAACAAAGAAAAATTAGAAGGTTTAAGGAATAAATTAAAAAGTATAAATGTAGAGGAAATGGCTAAAGACTTAAACATTGGTGAAATGACTTTATCAGATATAATTGAAGAGTTATCAAGACCAGGAAGAGATCCTCGTGAGGATATGCCAAAACCTATTCTAAGAAGCGACGTTCTAAAATTAGACGACTTAAAAGAAGGAATGGTACTAACAGGTACAGTAAGAAATGTAATTGATTTTGGAGCTTTTGTAGATATTGGCGTAAAACATGATGGTTTAGTTCATATATCAGAAATGAGTGATAAATATGTTAAAAATCCATCAGATATTGTATCTGTTGGAGATATTGTGAAAGTTAAAGTAATTAAAATAGATAAAGAAAGACAAAAAGTAGCTCTTTCAATGAAAGTTTAAAATAAAAAGTGAAAATATGAAAAAAATAAGAAGCGGTTTAAAATCGCTTCTTATTTAATGTTTTTTAATTATTGTTATAATCTTCATCTTCAATTCCTGTATACTTTTCTTGTATTTGTTTTATTTCGTCATAATGATTTTCTAATATACTTAAGAATAAATCATCTAAGTTAGGGTCAAATTGAGTTCCTCTATTTTTTCTAAATTCTTCTTTAATAACATCTAGAGGTAAAGAGTTACGGTAAGACCTCTTAGAACTCATAGCATCAAAGCTATCAGCGACAGCTGTAATTCTTGCTAAATAAGGAATATTTTCTCCTGCAAGCTTACTTGGATATCCTTTTCCATCATATCTTTCATGATGATGTTCAACTATTGGTAAAATATTTTGGAAAATTTTTGCATGTGATAATATATGTACACCAATATTTGGGTGTTGTTTAATTTGAGAATATTCATCATCAGTAAGTTTAGATTCTTTTTGTAAAATAGAATCAGGAACACCAATTTTTCCAATATCATGGAACAAACCGCCTATTCTTAAGGTTTCTAAATCAGCATCTGGTAATCCTAGATATTTTCCAATTAAAACAGAAAATTCAGACACACGGTCAGAATGACCTCGCGTATATGTATCTTTTGCTTCAACTGTATAACGTAAGGTTTGAATACTCTCTAAATAAGCTTGCTCTAATTTTTCATATGTATCAGATAATTCTTCATTAATTTTTTTAATTTGGTTCATTTGTTCAATAGATTTTATACCAGATTCAATAAGTAATAGCAATTGATCAAATTTATCACTTTTTTCACAGTAACCTTGAATGTCCAACCTTCTAATAGTTTCTAGTGGTGGAGCTAAGTCTTTGTGACCTGTAAGCAATAATATATACAAATCTTTATTGAATTTTCTTATTTCCTCAACTACTTGATCACCATGAATAGGTGTCATAATAAAGTCTAATATCATAAGGTCAAAGTGTTCATTTCTTACTCTTTCAATTGCTTCTAGTGGATCTGTTATTCCTACAAAATTATAGCCAGACCTTTTTAAGAAAATAGATAAAGAATCAATAATTCCTTGTTCATCATCGACAGCTATAATTTTATAATTCTGATTTTCATTATTTTCTAAATTCTGCAATCCTTTTCTCATTTTATACCTCAAACATATGTAATATTTTTTATAATTATATTAATAAAAAAAATAAAAATCAAGAGTTTTAACAAAAAAATTTGCCCGAAACTCCTGACTTTTATGATAAAACAAACGATATGTTACAAAGGTAATATTATAGTAAATGTGGTACCTTTACCAACTTCAGATTCAAAAGTAATATCTCCACCAAAGTGAGCTTTTATAGTAGAATAAGACATATAAAGACCAAGTCCTGTACCATTTTTCCCCTTAGTTGTAACCATTTCTTTAAATAACTTATCCTTAACCTTTTTAGGTAAACCGCAGCCATAATCTTTCACAGAAATATATAGTTTATTATCTTTTTTATTGACAATTAAATCAATATTTTGTTCAGTCTTTCCTTGATATGCTTGTATAGAATTTGCTATCATATTATTAATTACTTGAACTAAGCTATTTACATCTCCGTGTAAGGTTGTATGTTCAGGTACATTTATAGATACGTTTAAATAAATTAATGCACTCTTTAATTCATGTTTCATTAGGATATCAACACGTTTAACCAATTCTTCTATATCGAAATTAGTATCTTCAGCCTCTGACATTGTAACTGCTTGACCTTTTACAACAGTAATAATATCTGACATATAACTTGTATATTGCCTTATTTTATCAATCCACTCCATCATATCTTTTGCAATGTCGTGATGGTCTTGAGAGTTTACTTCTGGATCATCAATTGAAGAATCATATTCTTTGATTAAATCAGATAGCCCTTCAGTTGCTCCAGCTATAGACATAATAGGTGTTTTTAAGTTATGAGCAATACCTCCAATTAATTGTCCTAGAGAAGCTAAACGTTCACTTTCCATAAGCATATCTTGATTATCTTTAATTTTCTTTATATCTAAAACGTGTTGAGTGATATCTTTAAACAAAACCAAAACACCTATAAATACCTTATTATTAAATAATGGACTAATTTCAACAATAAAATATTTATTAGCCTTTGTGTCATAATATTCTATCCTATATGTTTTCTTATCTTTTATAGATTTATAAAAAGTAGCTTCAAAATTATCTAAATTTTTAGATGAATGTAGTAATTCAAAAATAGTCTTTTTACGTATATCTAAATCTTGAAGCTTAAATGTTCTTTTAAATGTATCATTATAATCTACAATATTATTGTTGGCATCTAAAACTAAATAACTATCTGACATTACATTGACAATCTTTTGAAGTGCTATTGGTGATATGCTTAAGAAGTTTAATTTTAGTATTGCAAAAGCATAAAATAGCATGGCAACAACAAATGAAATAGGTGTTAAATATACGCTCATTTCAACTAATTTCAAGGTACCTAAAAAATTTATAACAATAGGAATAATAGTACCTAAAATAATCAAAATAGATTGTCTTGAAAATATACCAGATGTCTTTAAAGATGTTTGTATTAGCATAAACATACTTATAAATAATAAAGCATAAGTATAAACAGAATGTACATAGAAATAAGGTCCTACAATACCTTGATCTATTCTAGGAGAAAATTTTACGAAGAATAGATGATGCCAAGGGTTTGTCCATAATACTAATAAAGAAATTACTGGTATTATAAATAAAAGTAAATAAACTTTTTGAAATTTTATTTTTGTATTTTTAAAAATTAAGGCAGTAAAAAATACCGCAACAGGTAAAAGACAAGTACCTATATAAATAAAATACTCAAAATCCATAGGGTCAATATCATAGTAACTGCATAGTATATCTTGTAAAGATACACCAAATGATATAATAAAAACACATATAAGCATTGCTAAAAAACTTTTTTGCAATTGAGCAAGAGGTCTTTTAGATAATACATAAAAAATAAGAAATACAATTGATAAAGTAGAAATAATCAAACAAGTAAGTGGTAAATTTATAGTATTCATGCTTTTTCCTCCGTTTCTAAAAGATAATCTGAAAAAGATAAGTACATACTAAATTTAATAAATTAAATTAAAGTAAAATACATATCTTTTTCAAATTTTATCAAATCTATTTAAAGAATTCAATCTTCTTAAAATAATTAATATATTTAATTAGATAATTTTTGTCAATTTCTTTCCAATAAAAACCAATATGATTTAGATATTTTTCTGTAAAACTACAATCTAATTTAATTCTAGAAGTATAAATTAATTGTTTATCTTTATTTAAATCATGTATAATTCCAGAAAGAAGACCTTTTTTATTATCATCTTTTAATAATTCATTTATAATATTGCTCATTTCATCATTAGAGACTGGTAATAATTTGTAACCCATATCATTTAAAGTATCTATAAGTAATTTGATAGGTAATAATTTTGTATCATAAATATGAAATACATTACAAGGGCTAGTGTAGTTAGCAATTTTTATTATAGCATTTGCGCATAAATCTACAGGAGTTAATTCAATTTCATGCTTAAAAGAGTAATCAGGAAATGCACCTATATTAATAAATGATTGTAATCTTTTTGCAAAAGCATTTTCCTCCACATTTCTTTGGAATTTGCCATCTGAATATCTATTGGTTATATTACCAATTCTAACAATTTGTGCGTTTAATCCATCTAAAATTGCTTCTAATACAATTCTTTCTGCTTCAAATTTGGTTATTGTATAAACATTATTTAATTTTTGTTTTATATATAAATCTCTTTCAGAAAATACAATTTTATCATTGATATTTTCTGGTGTTTCAACTACAGTTTCCTCTCTTTCACCATTTCCAGAAATACTTATTGTTGAGACATGAATTAGCCTTTTTTTGAAAGACTTACAAATTTGAACGACATTATAAGTTCCTTCAACATTTATTTTTTCAAATAATTCTCTTTGGCCAAAATGCTTAACAATTGCACCAGAATTTATAACAGTTGTTACATTATTTTTTATAACATCTAGAGCTTCATCAGAAAGTCCAATATTTGGTTTAGAAATATCACCTTCTAATACATGTATTCTTTGTTTATATTTTTGGTAAAAACCATCTCCAAAGTAGTAAATAAGGGTATTTCTTAATCTTTCACGAGGAATCATATTATCTTTTTGCCTAATAAGACAATAAATATCTCCATCATTATTCTTCAAAAATGAATATATTAAATGTGAACCCAAATAACCGGTAACACCAATTAATAAAACATTTCCTATATCAACCTTTTCTATATTAGTTATATTTTCAATTGTATTTTTTGATAATAGATTATTTATTTTACTATAATCATAAGCTTCTAATTTGCTTTCAGGTTTATAAGAGATTTTAGAAGCTAAATCTCTTATAGTAGGAAAATTAAATATATCAGCATATTCAAAATTAAATCCTTCTTTTAAAGCCTCTATTTGCATATTAATAGCTAAAATAGAATCTCCACCTATATCAAAGAAATTGTCATCAATAGAGATAGAATTATTATGTAAAAGTTTTGACCATATATTTAATAATTTTTTCTCTTTAGCATTTAACTTTTCTTGTTTTATAGGAGTAGTAGTGTTGTTTAAATCAGGTAAAGGTAAAGCTTTTCTATCTATTTTCCTATTTATAGTATAAGGCATTTCTTTAAGCTTAATAAAATAAGTTGGAACCATATAATTAGGAAGAGATTTTCTTAAAAAGTCTCTTACTTTATTTTCAGGGATATTTACATCTTTATCACAAACATAATATCCGCATAAAAATTCTCTTGATTCAAGTTCTACTTTGTTAACAACAGAAGCGGTTATTCCTTTGATGCTTTCCATCTTTGATTCTATTTCGCCAAGTTCTATTCTTAATCCACGTAGTTTTACCTGATTATCAATTCTACCAAGACATTGTACTTTTCCATCAAAAGTCCATCTACCAATATCACCAGATTTATACATTTTCCCTTCACCAAATGGATTATCTAAAAATCTTTCTTTAGTCATTTCTGGTTTATTTAGGTAACCTAAACCAACTTGAATTCCAGAAATATATATTTCTCCGACAACTCCAATAGGTAATCTATTACCATTTTTATCTAATATATGTATTTTAGTGTTCATAATAGGTGGTCCTATTGTAATTTTATCTTCACCATTTAAATTTTGTACATTTGATAAAACTGTTATTTCGCTAGGACCGTAAATGTTATAAATGGTAACGCCAGGAGAAAGTTCTCTTAAATCTTTTACAAATTTTTCTGGTAATGGTTCTCCACCAAAAACCATATGTTTAATATTAGATAAGCCGGAAGGATTTAATCTATTATCATAGTTGATTTTCATAAGGCTAGGAGTTACAGTCATAACGTCAGCACCGTATTTTTTTATCAAAGCATCTAATAATATTGGATTTCTATGCTCTGCGTTATTTGCAAGTAATACTTTCATACCATGAGTTAATGATACAAAAATTTCATATACAAATATGTCAAAAGGCGTTGAGGTAACTGATGCTATACAGTGTTTGTTTCCTTCTTTTAAATAGTCAAGAACTAAGGTCATAGCTTTAACCATATTAGCAAAACCAACTTGATGTAATAAAACACCCTTTGGTACGCCTGTAGAGCCAGAAGTATATATTACGTAAGATAAATCAAAAGGATCTACTTTAACATTTGGATTATCAAAATTTCTATTATATAAGTCATTATCAAGGTCTACTTCTATAATATTATTTGTGTTTTCAATTTTATCCCTTAAAGCTCTTTGTACAAGAACATATTGAGCTTTACTGTTTTCTAAATAATACTTAGTTCTGTCTTGTGGATAAGTAGGGTCCAAATTTAGAAAAGCAGCACCAGCTTTTAAAATTCCAAACATACTAACAATTGTTTCTAAAGAACGATTAGCCATAATAGCTACAATATCGTTAGGTTTAACACCGATATTAATCAAATGATGAGCTAAACTATTAGCTTTTTTGTTTAATTCAGAATATGTAAGTGTTTTATTGTCACAAATCACAGCTACATTATTTTCATTTTGCTTAACCACGTTTTCAAAAATAGAAACTACAGTATCATCATTAATTTCACCATCAGTGTTATTGTAAAGTGATAATAACATGTCTTCTTTTTTGGTGATAATATTTATATCATCTAAAGAAGTAGATAAATTGCTAGTTAAGTTTTCTAGTAAAAACATATAATGTTCAAAAATACTTTTAATTGTTTCTTCATTAAACAAATCAGTATTATATTCAAAGTTAATTCCATAAGTACTTGGGTCAATTTCAATATTTAAATTGAATTTTGCATATGATATTTTAGAAGCAATAGTTTTTATTTTATTACCAGTTAATGATTTATTGTTATTTTCATTTTGATAAGAAAATACAACATCAAATAAAGAACTATTTGCAGGTATTTTTAAGTCTTTTACTAACATATCATATGGATAAGGTTGATTAGATAATGAGTCTAATACTAATGATTTTACCTTATTTAAAAATTCTTCTAATTTAATTTTACCATCAATACTTATATTTAAAGCAACATTATTTACAAACATACCAATCATGTTTTTTAATTGAGATGAATATCGTGCTTCTATTGGAGAACCAACGATAATGTTTTCTTGACCAGTATATCTATATAATAGAACATATAAAATTGATAGGAAGATCATATAATTAGACATACCATATTTTTTCGCTAATGTTGAAACTGAGTCAAATAGATTTTGTGGTATTTTGTAATAAACTTTATTACCATTATATGATTTTTTGTCACCAGGCTGATTATCATATGGCAAGTTTATAATAGGTATTTCATAATTTTTAAATCTCTTATTCCAGTAATTTTTAACAGGTAAAATATTTTCGCTATTTAAATAATCATTTTCCCATACAGAATAATCTTTATATTCAATATCTGAGTCTTCAATGTTTTTACCATTATATAAATCATAAAATTCAGAAATTAAAATATTTAAAGATGTTCCATCCATTATTATATGATGTGTATCTATTAGTATTAGAGAAGAATTATTAATATAATGCAATTCAACTCTAAGTAAAGGTGCAAAATCTAAATCAAAAGCTTTTGGAAAATTATTTACAATAGTTTGTATATCACTATCTAATACAATTCCATCATCATAAAATTTAACTTTGATTTTACAACTATCTAAAACAAATTGCTTAACTTCTCCATTAGAAGTTGAAAAATAAGTTCTAAAAACACTATTTTTTTCAATAATCTTGTTAAATATATTTTCTACTGTTTTAACATCTAAAAGTTTATCTATAATAATTCCACCACTAATATTGTATAAAAGAGAAGAGCTAGCCATTTTTGAAGCATAATATATTCTCTTTTGGGCAGATGACAAAGGATAATTAGCCTCTTTAGATGTTTTAGGAATATTATAAATATTAAAATCTGTACTTTTTTGTTTATCTAAAAATAGAGCTAATTTTGAAATTGTATTATGTTTAAATAAATTAGTTACAGTTAAATTAATTTTAAATTCATAATATATATCTAAAGAAAGTCTAATAGCTAACAAGGAATCCATTCCTAGTTCAAAAAAGTCATCATATATAGAAACATTATCTAGATTTAGTAATGAACATATCATATTATGTAATTTAATCTCAGTTAATGTTGAAGGTTTAACATAAGTTATTGGTTTTATATCTATATAAGGTAGATTTTTTCTGTCTATTTTTCCATTAGGAGTAAGTGGCAATTTATCTAGCACTATTATATGATTAGGAATCATGTAATAAGGCAATAAATCAGATAATTGATGTTTTATATAATCAGGTGTAATCATAGAGCTAGATGTTGCAACATAGGAACAAATAGCAGGCACATCATTTATCTTTTTAAAGATAGTAACTGAGTTTGTAACATCTTCTATATTTTTAATTGTATTATTAATTTCATTTAATTCAACTCTGTGACCACGATATTTTATTTGAGAGTCATTTCTTCCAATAAAAGATATAAATCCTGCTTTATCCCAAAAACCTATATCTCCAGTTTTATAAATCAAACTACTTGATAAAGAAGAGATATGTACAAATGATTTTTTTGTCATTTCAGGATTATTTAAATATCCTTTTGAAACACTTGCACCAGTAATACAGATTTCTCCAGGAAGGCCAACTGGTTGTAAATTATTTAAAAAGTTCAATATATAAATATTGTTATTTTTTAAAGGATATCCAATTGGTACTGTAGAATTTTCTTTAGTATAATGATAAACGTAAAAAGTAGAGCATATTGTAGCCTCAGAAGGCCCATATCCGTTAACAATTTCTATATCTTTATTCAACTCATAGAAATGATTCAAAGTAGAATTTTTAATTGTTTCTACACCAACAGATAATTTATTAATTGTAAAATTCCTGTTATTAATTTTTACAAAGTTATAAATATCATCTAATATATTAGGTGGTATAAAAGAAAATGTTATATTATGTTCTTCTAAAATATCAATTAACAAAGGAATATTTGTTAAAGTATTTTTTGGATATAGCACTAAAGTAGCTCCAAAACATAAAGGTGTAAATAATTCCTGAACACTTGCATCAAAAGATATGTTAGCTACAGATAAACAATTATCTTCATGGCTAAACTTATTTTCAAAACAATCATTTAAATTATAAATAAAATTAATTAAATTAGAATGTGTTATAGGAACACCTTTAGGTTTTCCAGTAGAGCCAGATGTATAGATAACATAACAAAAGTCATCTGGTGAAATTGATATATTTAAGTTGTTGTTATCAAAAGACTCTAAATCAATTTTTTTAGGGGTTACAGTAGTTATATTTTCTATTTCTATATCTTTATCTGTTACCAATATTTTAGAATTACTATCGCTTAAAATATAAGTTACTCTTTCTATTGGATAATCTGGGTGCATAGGTAAATAAGCTCCGCCAATTTTTTGAATTGCTAAAATAGATATAATAAACCAGTCAGACTTATTCATATAAACACCGACAATATCTTTTGCTTTCGCACCTTTAGATAGTAGATATCTTGCAAATCTATTTACAATGTCATTTAACTCTGCATATGTATATACTTTATCTTTATAAATCAAAGCATTTTCATTTGGATATTTAATAACCATATCTTCAAAAAGTTTGATTATATTAGAATCAAGAGGACATGCTAAAGTACGATTATTAAATTCATTTAAGATTTGAGATTTTTCTTTATCTGTAATACACTCAATATCTTTTATAAGAATAGAGTTATTAGACAAAACCTCAGAAATAATCTTTAAAATACGTAAATGCCAAGAGTTAACTTCTTCTTTAGAATATTTATCAATTAAATAATCATAATCAACTCTCAAAGTACCTGTATCATTAAGGTCATATAAATTAATTGCAACTTCATCAATAGCTGTTCCATTAAAAGCCCAATTAGTTTCATAACTATTAGCATCTTCAGAAGCTCTTGTGATTTGATAAGACACAGAAATATTGTATAAGTTAGAGATAGAATCGTTTTGTTTTCTTATATCTTCAACAATACTACCATAAGAGTATTTCTGATGTCTAAAAATAGACATTATATCAACTGTATTTTTTGTAGCAAAATCTAAAAATGAAACATCAGGTACTACATGTGCACGGAAAGGAATTGTAGATATAAACATACCAGTAGAATTCTTTTCCCTAAAATTAGTTCTATTTAAAATTGGTGATCCAATAGCGAAGTCATCTGTATTAGTTGAATTGGCAACAAAAATGGATATTATAGACATAAAGAAAGAATATACTGATAATTTATTAGTTTTACAGTATTCATTAATTTTGTTCATCATATTTTGGTCAATATGGTAAGTGTCTCTTGTTGCCTGACGAGAAGAAGTTAAATTGTTTGATTTCCTACTTATAGAAGGAATAGAAACAACATTAGAAAAGTCAGATAAATAACTTTCCCAAAATTCTTTATCTTTTTGACATTTGTTACTATTACTATAATTTTCTGAAGAATTTATGAAATCTACATAAGAAAATGTAGGAGAATCATATTCAGTATTATTAAGTAATGAGTGATATATTTTAACAATTTCTGTTATTGTAATTCCTTGAGACCAAGAGTCAGAAATAATATGATGGATATTTAATACTACTGCTACATATCCATTTGGAAATAAAGCTAATTTAAATTTAAAAAGAGGCGAATTTAATAAAGTAAATTTCTCTTTTACCATAGAATTTTCTAAATTTCTAAAATCTTCCATAGAAGAAACATTAACAACCTCGATATCAAAAGGTTGATAATCAACAAAATATTGTACCGGAACACCATTTTCAAGTGTCAATTGAATTCTAAAGCTATCATTTTTGCTAACTAATATATTTATAGCTTTTTTTAGTAAATCAATATTAATATTTTCCTTAATAAGTCCAGAGCCACAAATATTACAAATATTGGTGTCAGAATAATAAACTTCCATATTCCAAATATTTTTTTGTGGGTTGGTTAAACCATAAACATCCTTTTTTAACATATTTCTCACCTACATTAAAAATATTTTAATCTAGAAAAATTATATTTTTTTTGTCGTAAATTGTCAAGAGATTTAATTTATATATTTTATTTGATTTTAGATACAATTTTAAGCTAGGGAAACTTTAGTAAGAAAAGATTGAAAAAAATAGAAATTTGTTATAAAATTGCAATTAAAAGGAGGTAATGCATGTGAAAAATGGTAGAGCAAGAAAAGTGTATAAACCTGAGATAATAGAAAATTATAGAGAACTACTAGATAGAGTTACTTCAAAATATAAAAATAATGTGGCTTATAAATATAAGAAAAAGCCATCAGATACCGAAGTAATAGAAAAAACATATGAAGAGTACATAAGTGATGTAAAAGCTTTATCTACAAGTTTGTTAGAGTTAGGATACGAAAGAAAAAAGATAGCTTTAATTGGAAATAATAGATATGAATGGTGTACAACATATATGGCTGTAACTACTGGAAATATGATAATAGTTCCAATTGATAAAGCATTACCTGAAAATGAAATTGAAAATTTGATTACAAGAAGCGGAGCAGAAGTAGTCTTTTTTGATAAAAAATATAATGACGTTATGTTAAAGTTAAAAAAAGATAAAAATAATAATGTTAATACTTTAATTTCAATGGATAATGAAAATATAAAAGAAATAGAAAAATATAATGAACTTTTAAAAACAGGATACAAATTATTAGAAAGTGGAAGTACTAAATACGAAGATATAAAAATAGATTCTGAAAAAATGTCAATATTGTTATTTACTTCAGGTACTACAAGTACTCCAAAGGGAGTAATGTTGTCTCAAAAAAATATTTGTAGTAATTTATCAGATTTTTCGTCTTGGGTAAAAATATATCCAAAAGATATTTTGTTGTCTTTTTTACCAATACATCATACATTTGAGTGTACTATAACATTTCTTTATGGTATGTATAGTGGAGCAACAGTTGCATTTTGTGATGGACTAAAATACATACAAAAAAATATGAAAGAATATAAAGTTTCAATATTAGTAGCTGTACCACTAGTGTTAGAAACAATGTATAAAAAAATACAAAAAGGAATAAAAGAACAGAAGAAAGAAGATTTAATAAAAAAAGTTACTAAGATTTCTAATATTTTATTAAAATGCCATATTGATTTAAGAAGAAAATTCTTTAAACAAATATTAGATAATTTTGGAGGAAACTTAAGAGTTGTATTATATGGAGCAGCTCCTATGAATAAGGATACAATAATTGGATTTAATAATATGGGAGTTGAGTTAGTACAAGGTTATGGCTTAACAGAAACATCACCAGTAATTGCAGCAGAAACAGATAAGGAAAAAAGACCAGGCTCAGTAGGTTTAGTTTTCGATGACTTAGAAGTAAAAATAGATAATCCTGATAAAGATGGAGTAGGGGAAATTTTAGTTAAAGGTCCAAGTGTAATGATGGGCTATTATGAAAACGAAAAAGCAACAAAAGATGCTTTTAATGATGGATGGTTTAAAACAGGAGATTATGGATATTTTGATAAAGATGAATTTTTATATGTTACAGGAAGGAAAAAAGATATTATTGTTTTAAGAAATGGTAAAAATGTTTATCCAGAAGAAATAGAAGTATTAATTAATAAAATTCCTTATGTGAAAGAAAGCTTAGTATATCAAAGAGAACAAAGTGCTACAGATACAATGCTTTGCGCTAAAATTGTTTATGATAAAGACACAATAGAAAATATTTTAGGGAAGAAATCAGAAAAAGAGTATAAAGAAGATATATGGAAAGAAATTAAGAAAATAAATAAAAACTTACCAGTATTCAAACATATAAAGAAAATTGAGATAACAACACAAGAATTTGCAAAAACTACTACTCAAAAAGTTAAAAGATATAAAGAATTAGAAAAAGTAAGTAAATAAAAGATGCTGTTTTTTAGGACGGACTCAAAAAACAGCTTTTTTCTTTTAAAAAATGGTTTAAAAATGGAAAATACGGAAACAATATTTTTGAGGTGGAATATTTGGGAAGAAGAAAGAAAAATAAATCAAAAAAAATAATATTTGTTTCTATTTTTTTTATATTTATCTGGATATTTGGATTTTATTTATATACTACATATCAAAATATAGAAATAAATGAAAGCAACTATACAGCTGAAAGGCAATTATCCACAAAGACTGAACAAACTGTGGAAAGTGTAGAAGAAAATAGCACAACAGTTGCAGATATGCTAGAAGAAACAACTAAAAAAGTAGTTGGAATATCAAAATTAAAAAATGCGGGAAGTAGTATTTTTTCAAGTAGTGAAGAAAGCGATTTAGGATTAGGTACAGGTTTTATAGTAACATCTGATGGCTATATTTTAAGTAATAGCCATGTGACGGGAGAAAAATATAGTAAGTGCTATGTAACATTAGAAAATGGAACGAACTATGATGGAACAGTAGCTTGGAGCGATACAGATTTGGACCTTTCTATTGTAAAAATAAATGCAAAAGATTTACCATATGTATTTTTAGGAGATTCAAATTCCATTAGAGTGGGGGAAACAGTTTATGCAATTGGAAATCCAATAGGATTTGAATTTAGAAGAACAGTAACATCCGGAATTGTTAGTGCAAAAAACAGAACAATAAAAATAGATGAAGAAGATAAATCATCTTATATGACAGACTTAATTCAAACAGATGCAACAATAAACCCTGGAAATAGTGGAGGACCTTTAATTTCCCCAAATGGAGATGTTATTGCAATAAATACTGTAAAAATATCAACAGCAGAAGGGATTGGTTTTGCAATACCAATTAATATAGTAAAACCAATAATAGAAAGTTTTAGAAAAACTGGAAATTTCGAAGAAGCAACAATAGGAATTTATGCTTATGATAAAGAAGTAGTGCCATATTTAAATTCGGGTTATAATTCAATTAACTTTAATACAGGTATATATGTTGCACAAATTACTCCAAATGGTCCAGCAGATAATACAGAGTTAAAAGAGGGAGATATTATTACAAGTATTGATGGAAAAGAATTAAATACAATGAATGATTTGAGAGAATATATTTATACTAAAAAGCCAAATGATGAAGTAACATTAAAAGTTACAAGAGGAAAGATAAATAAAGAAATAAAATTAGTATTGGGGAAAAAATAAAGATAATAAAAATGAGATTAGGGACACATTTTGCCTAGATGTGTCCCTAATTTGACATTATTCCATGCTTTCGTCCATATACTCAAATCTTCTAGAATAATCTTTGGTTTCTTGATTAGACATGTAAACTTCTGAGCGGTTTTGTTTTAAGAATTCTATTATTTCATAAACATCAATCCATATCTCATTTGGACTATCTACTTGTGATTCGTCAAAAATGAGTTGAATACCAAAATGAAGGTGTGGAGCATTTATATTATTTACATTTTCTTTTATGCTATATCCTGTCATACCAAGATATCCAATAACGTCTCCTGCTTTTATAGTATCTCCTTCTTGTAAGTTTTCTACATATGGATGATCTTTTCTTAAATGTGCATAATAGTAATATCTTTTACCATCAAAGCTTCTAATTCCTATTCTCCAACCGCCATATTGGTTCCAACCTAAATGCTCAACTGTTCCAGATTCTACGGCTACAATTGGAGTTCCAATACTTCCCATTAAATCATTTCCTAAATGTGTCCTTTGAAAACCATAAGACCTAGACTTTCCGAAGTCATCATAGTGTGAAAAAGAATAGTTTTTAGCTATTGGAAGAAATGCTTTTATACCATATTTTTCTGTAAAGGAAGTTTCTCCATTTTTGTTTGGTGTTTCTATAGAATAATTACCTATAAAGTTAGAAAGAATAGCGCAATAAGCTTGGTAATAATAGTTATAATATTTTAAATCTTTTGTAATATCTTCTATAGTTTCACCATTTTGTAATTTTTCTACTAATTTATCTAAATCACTCTTTTTAAAGTTATCAAAATCACCGCCATATTTACAAGCAAGGTAGCTCAATAATTCTATCCAATTATATTTAATTTCAGAATCTTTATTATGGGAGTCTATATCTAATTTTGCAGTTAGGTTCATAGCTTCAGATGTAACATTAAAGTCAACCCATTTTATATAATCATCTTCTTTTTCTTCATTTTCCTCATTTGCAAAAGATACAAAGAGAATGATTGCAAGTGATAATATGAACAAGCTTAAAAAACAAATTATTAATTTTTTATTTATTTTAAAAGATTTGATAAGCAAAAAATTCACCCCATACAAATATATGGTAAAAAATTTTATATTATGATAATATATAAAAGGTAAAATTAATAATAAATAAAAAAGAAAAAATAGAAGCGGAAAAGGAGAGTGTATGATGAATAGATTCATGAAAATTGCAAATGAAAATGCTGAAAATGGTATAGCCAAAAAGGAGGGCGGACCATTTGGTGCGGTAATTGTAGATAAAGAAGGAAATGTTATTTCAAATGGAAATAATAAAGTGTTAAAAAATAATGATCCAACAGCGCATGCTGAAATTGTTGCAATAAGAGAAGCTTGTAAAAAATTAAATACTTATGATTTAAAAGATTATATATTATATACTTCTTGTGAACCATGTCCTATGTGTTTATCTGCAGCTATCTGGGCAAATATAAAAACCATATATTATGGTTGTACAAAAGAAGATGCAAATAGTATTGGTTTTAGAGATGATATTATTTATGATTATTTAAAAGGTGAAAATAAAAATCTAGTAAAATTAGAAAATATAAATAGAGAAGAATGTTTAAAAACATTCGATAAGTATAGTAAAGAAAATGGGATAATTTATTAAAATATTTTTTAAAAGAAAATAGGAGGGGTAATGTTGAAAAAAATATTAAGAATTTTTTTAATATTTGTATTCTTTTTACTTATTATTGGTATTTCTAAAAATGTAGAAGCAAATTCAATAAGTAAGATTTCAATGGATATATATGTTGATAATAATGGAGATGCTACTATTAATGAGGTCTGGAATTGTAGGGCTGATAGTGGAACTGAAGTTTATCATCCATATTATAATTTAGGAAAATCAGAGATAGAAAATCTAGAAGTAAGTGAAAATGGAAGAAAATATCAAACATTATCATCATGGAATACAAGTGGAAGTTTATCTACAAAAGCATATAAATGTGGAATAAATAAAATTAGTAACGGAGTTGAACTATGTTGGGGCATTAGCCAATATGGTTCACATACATATAATGTAAAATATACAATAAGTAATTTTATAGCAAATTTAACTGATTCACAAATGATTTATTGGACATTTATACCATATGATTTTTCTGATCCAATAGGAAGTGCTTACATAAAAGTCCATACGAACTTTAATATACCAGATTCTGTTGATGTATGGGGATATGGTAATTATGGTGGAACAGCATATGTATATGATGGATATATAGAAATGCAATCTGCTGGCAGGTTAGATAAAGATGAATATATGACAATGCTAGTAAAATTTCCAAGTGGTACATTTAATACATCTAACACAATAAATCATGATTTTAATTATTATTATAATATGGCAGAAGAAGGCTCTGTAAAATATAATGAAAAGCCTACAAGTTTTGGAGAAGTTGTTATAAAAATATTAAGTGCTTTAATAAATTTAATTCCACTTATAATAGTTTGGATAGTATTCTTTTTATCAATAAAAAGATTTAAAGACAGTGGGGCATCTAAATTAAATTTTGGAGTAGGAGGCAAAGAAATACCAAAAGATGTACCATATTACAGAGATATACCTTGTAATAAAGATATTTTTAGAGCGTATTACATAGGATATAATTATACTTTATTAAAAAATAAAACTGACCTTTTAGGAGCAATTATATTAAAATGGCTTAAAGATTCTGTTATTAGAATAGAGAAAAAAGAAGAAGGAATATTTAAAAAGGAAAATATTTTAATTTATTTAAATGAAACAATGCCAGAAACTTCTATTAAAAATAATACAGAAAGAAAATTATTTGATATGCTTTATGAAGCAAGTAAAGATGGAGTATTGGAAAATAAGGAGTTTGAAAAATGGTGTAATAAGAGCTATTCTAAAATATTAAAATGGTTTGATGATATTTTAAAAGAACAAAGAGATTTATTAGTACAAGAAGGGAAAATTACAGTTCAAGAAAAAACTACTTTAAAAGTTTTTAAAAGTAAAGTTTATACAGCAACTCACGAGTTAAAAGAAGAAGCAATACAATTAGAAGGATTAAAGAGATTTTTAAAAGAATATACTCTTATAAAGGATAGAGAACCAATTGAAGTAACTCTATTTGAAGAATATCTAATATATGCACAAATGTTAGGAGTTGCCAAAGAAGTTGCTAAAGAATTTAAAGAAGTTTATCCTAAGATTATAGAAGAATCTAAATTTACTTCTTATGATAATATTATTCTTATAAATATGTATGCGTCACATAATATTGCAATAGCAAAGAGTGCAGAAAGTAGAGCAAGAAGCTATTCATCTGGTGGAGGAGGCTTTTCATCAGGTGGAGGCGGAGGCGGTTCCTTCGGCGGAGGAGGAGGCCGGAGGAGGTTTCCGTTAATAAAAAATATGACAATAATAAAAGAGAGTTCAAAAAATGAACTCTCTAATTCTATTTATTTTGTGGAATTGTTCTTATATGAACATCTCTTAATAAATCCATCTTTATATTACTTGGAGCTCCCATCATTAAATCTTGAGATCTACTGTTTAATGGGAATGCAATTACATCTCTTATTGACTCAGTATCTGCTAAAAGCATTATCATTCTATCAATACCATGAGCTATACCTGCATGTGGTGGAGCTCCATATTGGAATGCTGTATATAAAGCTCCAAATTTTGTTTTAACTTCTTCTTCTGTATATCCTGCCATTGAAAATGCTTTGAGCATTATTTCTATGTCATGATTTCTAACGGCACCAGAAGCAAGTTCAACGCCATTACATACCATATCATATTGATATGCTAGAATTTCTAATGGGTCTTGATTTTCTAAAGCGTCTAATCCACCTTGTGGCATAGAAAATGGGTTATGGCTAAATGCAAGTTTTCCATCATTATCTTCAAACATAGGAAAATCAACAATCCAACAAAATTCAAAACGGTTATTATCTATTAAATCTAATCTTTTTCCTAATTCATCTCTTACTTGACCTGCAAGTTTTTCAACTACACCAGGAACTTCTGCAACAAAGAAAATACAGTCTCCTGGTTTTGAGTTTGTTCTTTTTTGCATTTCAATTCTTGCATCATCTGTAATAAATTTAGCAATAGGTCCTTGGAAAGAGCCATCATCTAATATTCTTAGCCATGCTAGTCCTTTTGCCTTTAATTCTTTAATTGCAAAGTTTGTCATATCTTCAAAGAAGCTTCTTGGCTTATCTCCGACATTATGTGTTGCTATAACACGAACTATCATATTTTTGAAAGCTCTTAAATCTAAGTGTTCAAAAATATCAGTAACATCTACAATTTCTAATGGGTTTCTTAAATCTGGTTTGTCTGTTCCATATTTTAACATTACATCTTTATATTTTAATCTTGGAAATGGACAATCATTTATTTTTTTATCAGAAAACTCTTTAAATAAATTGTAAATTACAGGTTCTATAGATGATAATACATCTTCTTGGTTAGCAAAGCTCATTTCCATATCTAATTGATAAAATTCACCTGGAGTTCTATCTGCCCTAGCATCTTCGTCTCTAAAGCACGGTGCTATTTGAAAGTATTTGTCAATTCCAGCAACCATTAATAATTGTTTAAATTGTTGAGGTGCTTGTGGCAAAGCATAAAACTTTTCAGGATGTAGTCTACTAGGAACCAAATAATCTCTTGCACCTTCTGGTGATGAACTAGTAAGTATTGGAGTTTGTACCTCCAAAAAGTTTCTTTCTATCATTTGATTTCTTAAAAATTGTAAGATTTTTGCACGTAATATTAAATTATTTTTTAATTTTTCATTTCTTAGGTCTAAGTATCTATATTGTAATCTCAAATCTTCTCTTATATCTTGATTACTGTTAATTTCAAAAGGTAAATTTAAAGTTCTTTTGCCTAAGATATCAATTTTTTCGATTTTAATTTCTACTAAACCTGTTACTAATTTAGGGTTAATAGTTTCCTCATCACGTTTTTTTACAGTTCCATATACTGCTACTGCTGATTCAATTGGAATATGTGATGCAAAGTCTACATCTTCATCTTTACCAGATGTAACAACTTGTGTTATTCCATACATATCTCTAATATCTAAGAAGACTAAACCTCCTAAATCTCTTATTGTTTCAACCCATCCTGATATTTTTACTTTTTCTCCTACGTTTTCTAAACGAAGTGCGTCACATTTTAATGTTTTGTATTCTGACATTTAAAATCCTCCTTTAAAATCCTCCTTTTTATTATATAAGCAAGGATACAAAAAGTCCCTGCTAATATTGCAGGGACGAAATTACTTTTTCCGCGGTGCCACCCAGCTTGAAAATTTATAATCAAATTTTCCACTTTATTTAATCTGCTCCAATATGTTTCACATTTTAGGTTGTCCTTCAAAGGTTTCCAGCCTATGACCTTTGTTCTCTATTAAGTTACTTCTAAAAGCTTTGTATTGTACAAGCGCAATTTCTTATATTTTATGAAAATTATATTTGTAATATACATTAAAAGCTTAAAAAAGTTTTTAATGGTGCGCCTGGAGGGACTCGAACCCCCGGTCTCGAACTTCGTAG
>CALXFI010000014.1 GCA_944387535.1 uncultured Clostridia bacterium
TAATTACTTTAGCAAGTTTTGGGTCTGTACATTTTATATTAATTGGATATTGTAACATTTTATTATAAGTCCACATTTAGTCTTCTCCTCCTTCCCAAGGCCATGGTTCTTCAAGCCATCTCCACTTATTACAAGGGTAAGTTATTGTTAGAGGTCCATAAACCTTTTGATACATATCTCTTAATTGTTTTAATTCATTGCAATATTTTTTATGCAAGCAAAGAGCTTTCTTGTCTTCTGGGTGAGTATCTAAATATAAAGCAAGTTCATTAATTGCAAATTCAAGGCATCTTATGTTTTGTAATAATTCTTCTTTTCTTTCACAATCAATTCTTCTTCCTTCATCTTCATCATGGTCATTATCCATATTATTACAACCACAGTTTCTATTTTCATTTAACAACATTTATTACACCCCTTCCCAATAGTATTTGCTTTTCTTATATAGTTTATTTCTTCCATAGATTGACATGGAACATAAGGGCTAACTAATTCAGGAAATATTGTTCCCATTTTTAATCCAACACATGGTTTAAATGTTTTATCCATATATTGAATAGGAACATAACTTTGAGCTAGCATTGGATTTTCTGGAAATACACTGCATTCTTCATCAAATCCACAACCACAACTGTCATCATAATTTTCATAAGAAGTAACATTATTACATTTGTCTTCCATAATGCCTTCTTGTAATTCACATGAATTATTCTGATAACTATTGTTCATACAATAACATTTTCTATTTCTAAACATTTTTCCTCCTCCTTTTACTTTATTATATGAACAAATTAGACAAATGCCACAAAAAAAGATGTAAATTCTACAAATTACACCTTTTTTATTTTCATTATATCTATTTAGTATTAATCCAAATAATTGTCTACTTTTTTAATAAAAATAAAGCTTTCTACAATATCAACTAATCCATAAATAAGAATTGCAACACCAATTGTTTGTAATATTGCTCCTGTATTTACTAAAATATAAACACCAACAATTATAGTAACAATTGCAAGCATCAATGTTACAAGCCATAATTTTGATTTATAATCTTTCCAAACAATTGCTGTTTGTAAGTTCATAATTCCACTATATATAATCCATATACCTATTAATATTCTAAATACTGATAAAATAATATTAGCACAAAACATAATTACAATTCCAATCAAAATCATAGCCACTGCAATTGCAATAAGATAATTATCCTGCTTTCCGTTTGAATAATAATCAATTATTTTTAATACTCCCATTACTATAAATATAGCTCCTAATAATATTGCTATAACTGATACAATAGCTTCTGGTCTTGCAATTAACATCATTCCAAATATTATAAATATTAATGAAACAATAATATCTGTCCATCCTGATTTCTTCAAAAACTTTTTCCACATAATTACTACCTCTTTTACTTTATTTACTACATATATAATATACCAAATTAATGTTATTTAGACAAGTACTTAATTATTTTTTCATTCCATTTTTCATAATTTCTAATTCTTTTTCTAACATTTTTCGTCCATCCTCTTTAGTAAGTCTTTCTGAAAGTACTTCCATTGTAACAGATCTTGTTATCGCTGTTATAATTCTTATAAAATAAAATAAATCATCATCTGTTACTAAATTTAACTCTTCTTTATTTATAAACTCAATCAATGACTTTTTAGTTTTTAACACATCTTTATTTTCAAAAACATTAATATTATTTTTTCTTAACTCTTCTAATATATTTTTTGCAAGTTCTATATCAAAATTAAGAATCGTCTCATTTGTTCTATAATCATATATTTTAAGTGAAGCTTCAAATATGTCTCCATTAGAATCCACTAAGCTTTGATACATTTTTTCATAATCCATTACAATAAATTTTTCTATTACATATTTTATAGCATCCTTTTTATCCTCAAAATATTGATAAAAACTACCTCTTGGAATTTTGGCTTCCTCTATTATATTTGTAATTGATGCTTGCTCAAATGAGCCTTTGCTAAATTCATGAATTAAAGCCTTTTCTATTCTATTCCTTTTTTCTTCCTTTAAATTAAAAAAAGTTCTTGATGGCATATTATCACCTTCCTTATGACACTTTGTCGCTTCATAAATTTTACAATATTTTTTATATTATGTCAAGAAAAAATAACACCTGTAAATATAACAAGTGTTATCTCTCTTTTAATCATTTTCAGCTTCTTTTTTAGCTACTATTTCTTTTCCATCATAATATCCACAATTTTTGCAAACTCTATGTGGCATTATTGGTTCGTGACAACGTGGACAAGTTGCAAGTGTTGGTTGTTCTTTTTTCCATGTTGATCTTTTTTTGTGTGTTCTTGCTTTTGACCATCTTCTTTTTGGTTGTGCCATTCTAACTCCCTCCTTGCTCAAGATATTAATATATCTATTTTCATTTTTATTAAATTTGGCAATTTTTGACTTTTTATTTAGTCACTATAAAATTATACAAGTATTTTTTCGTTTTGTCAATAGTTATATAATGGTTATTTACAATATTTTTTATAAAGTTCTTTTAAATATGCTTTATTTAATGTTTTATCTAAACCACTTTCCACAATTTCTTCAAATACTTTTGTTATAAATTTTTCCGTTTTTTCATTTACTTGTAAAATCTTTTTTTCTCTATTCCAATAATCTAGTTCATATTGATAAGTAAAATCTTTTTTCTTATACACCATACCAGCAGCTAATTTATCACATATCATTTCAACTACATATTTATATGGTATTACAGGAGTTTCATCTGGTGCTGTATTATCTACCCAATATTCTGCATGATGTTTGTTTCTCCCTTTATGGTGTAACCAAGCAGTAGAGTACCCCTTCTCCTTTTTAGCTTCTGAAATTGGTGAATGAGTTCCTGTGTAATATTTAACACTTTCAAAAAATTCAGTAGGAGAATATTTAGATAAATCATGTGTAAATCCACGCCATGGCTCCCCTGCCTTACAACATAATTTAAAAACCAACCATCTATGATGAGTAATAAGCTTCAAATGTAAAAATATATTTTTTAGATTCATAATTGTCTATCTTCCTTTCATTAATTTAGTTTACTATAAGTTTTTTAAAAAATCAATAAACTTTATGTAAGTTTCTGCATAAAATATATAAGTGGAGGTAAATATATGTGTGGATTTGTTGGATTTGTTAATTTTAAAAAAGATATTTCAAAAGATAAAAATGTTTTAGAAAGTATGAATGAGACTTTATCAAAAAGAGGCCCTGATGAAGAAGGATATTATTTAGATAAATCAGTTGCTCTTGCTCATAAAAGATTAATTGTAGTTGATCCAGAAGGACGGAAAACAACCTATGGTTGAAAGATATTCTTTTGGTACATATGTTATTGTTTATAATGGCCAAATTTATAATACCAAGGAACTAAAAGAAACTTTATTAGAACATGACTTTACGATCAACAGTCATTCAGATACAGAAATATTATTAAAATCTTATATTTATTATGGTAAGGATGTTGTAAACCATCTAAATGGTATCTTTGCTTTCGCTGTTTGGGATACTTCTAAAAATGAATTATTTTTAGCAAGAGACCATTTTGGAGTAAAGCCTTTATTCTATACTCTTTTAGATAATACTTTAGTTTTTGGCTCTGAAATAAAAGCTTTATTTAAATATCCTGGTATAGAAAAAATTGTTGACCGTCAAGGAATCTCAGAATTATTTGGAATAGGACCTGCTCATACTCCAGGAACTACGGTTTTTAAAAATATTTATGAAATAAGACCTGCTCACTTTGCTATATTTAACACTTCAGGACTTCATATTAAACGTTACTGGAAATTACATTCTAAGGAACACAAAGATAGTTTAGGTCAAACCTGCGAGCATTTAAAATATCTATTAAATGATGCCATTACAAGACAGTTAGTTTCTGATATGCCACTTTGTACTTTTCTCTCTGGAGGACTAGATTCAAGTATCATTACAAAGTTTGCTGCTGATTATTATAAGGCTCAAGGATTGCCACCTTTAGATACGTATTCAATAGATTACGTAGATAATGATAAAAACTTCGTTAAAAGTGATTTTCAGCCAAATTCTGATACTTTCTATGTAGACTTTATTAGTAAAAGACTTCGGAACTAATCATCATAAAATTATAATAGATACTCCAGAACTTGCAGACGCATTAGAAGATGCAATGATAGCTCGTGATATGCCTGGTATGGCAGATATAGACTCTTCTCTATTATTATTCTGTAAATATGTAAAAAAAGATATGACAGTGGCGTTAACTGGAGAATGTGCTGATGAAATATTTGGAGGATATCCTTGGTTCTTCCGTGAAGATGCACTAAAGAGTAATACTTTTCCATGGTCTATATCAATTAAAGAAAGACAACATTTATTAAATCCTTCTATTGGAGAAAAAATAGATTTAAAAGAATATATAGACTACCGTTATAATGAAAGTTTATCTGAAGTAGAAATTTTAGATACTGATTCTTCTGAAACTGCTGAAAAAAGAAAAATATCTCATTTAACTTTAAATTGGTTTATGCAAACACTTCTTGACCGTTCTGATAGAATGGCTATGTATAATGGTTTTGAACTTAGAGTTCCATTCTGTGATTACAGACTTGCAGAATATGTTTGGAACATCCCTTGGGAATGGAAGGCATTAAAAGGAAGAGAAAAAGGACTTCTTCGTTATATTTGTAAAGATTTCTTGCCTTCTGAAATTGTAGACAGGAAAAAGTCTCCATATCCTAAGACTCATAATCCTACTTATTTAGCTAAAGTTAAAGGTATGCTATCCAAAATTATGGAAGATAAAAATGCTCCTATTAATAATTTACTTAACCGTGAATATATTTTACAAATACTAGAAACTGATGGTAAAGCATTTACTAGACCTTGGTTTGGTCAATTAATGGTAGGTCCACAACTTATGGCATATTTAATTCAAGTAAATCAGTGGCTAGAAAGATATGAACCTAAAATTGAGACTTAAAAATATCTATTTGTATAAGGTCACAAATTGTGACCTTATAGTCTTTTTAACAAACTTTCTTTATTTCTTCTATATAATTAGTATCTAACATTTTAGAAATGGCAAAACATTTCTTTCCTAAATCTTTTAAAGAAGCTCCACAGTGGTATAATTCTTTATCATCTATCACTATAAATCTATCATGAAATTTATTAGTACTAACTATTTTAAGCATTGGATATTGTTTATTAAATTTATTGATATCTAATTTTGTTATTTTACAGTTTGTAGAAGTTGCAATTATTACATCTACATTTTTATTTTTCTTTGATAACATTTTTAATATACTATCATCTACATAGTTATCTATAATTAATATTTTTGACTTCGCCCTTTTTATAATATCCAATATTAAACTATATGCATCATATATTTGTCCATCAAAAAATATTTTTTGTTTAAATTCATCTTTTTTACTTTTTTGTAATTCATCAAAAACCTTTTCAAATTGTTTTTCGTGTTTTGATAAAGTTTTTCCTTGTTCTAATATTTTATATTCTACATTTGTTAATCTTTCAAATACTTGTCCATTATTTAATAAAAACCTTCTCATAGAAACAAAAGCATTCATAATATTTATACTCACTTGAACTGCTATATCATTTTTTAATAGTCCTGAAAGCATTGCAATTCCTTGTTCTGTAAATGCGTAAGGCAAATATTTCCTATGATGTCCTTTCCCATTTTTCTTTAAGATCACAAATTGTGATCTTAGAACTTCCACTTCTTTTTCAGTTAATTGAAAGCAAAATTCTTCTGGAAACCTTTCTATATTTCTTTTTACGGTTTGATTTATTTTTCTAGTTTCATAATGATATAACATTGCCACATCACTATCTAGCATCACTTGTTTTCCTCTTATTGTATAAATTAAGTTCTCAATTTCTTCTACATTATAATTTACTAAACTTTTTTCTTCTTTTGTATTAGTGTTATTATTATCCATTTTATCACTTCCAATTTTCAATGTATGTATATTATAAAACATTTGTTCTGTGCTTGTCAATAATTTTATAAAATTTTACTTAAATGTTTTTTATTTTTTATCAAAAATTTTTAAGGTGTCAAATTGGCACCTTAGATACAATTATTAAACTGTCCACAAATTGTGACCTCTTATTTAAAAATACTTTTTTATTAACATTTTCTATAAATACAAAAGAAGCGGTTTTCCGCTTCTAATAATAATTTTAATATTTTAATCTAAAAATTTTATTTACATATATGAGTTAGCATGTCTGCATCAGTATACAAATCAAAAATATTTTCTCCTCCAATAACTTCTCCAGTAGTACAGTCAACATAGTAAGTTCTAGGAATATCAAAAGGTCTGTTCTCATACAAAATTGATATAGCATAAGCTTTTCTAACTCTACCATTCATTTTATAAATATTATAAGAAAAATTACTTCCGTCTTCTAAAGTTATTGTTTCATTACCATTTTCTAAATTATTTTCTTTTAAATACACATCTGGATTTACTCTTACAATTGCTATTTTACTTTCTATATTTTTTTGTACATAATTTTCTGTATTAATAACTTTATCCTTCTCTTTGGCAATTTCTATTGCTTGTTCTTCTGATATTTCTATAGGATTATTCTCAAAAGGTTCATCTTCAATTGATAACCCGAGTTACTTTATTTATTTTAGGAATAATAGTCATAGTAACAGATTGATATTCATTAAATATTCCGTCATATTCTTTTGCAAAAGTTATATACCACATATAAGCCTTACTTTCATCATCACTATTATTACAATTCACATATGAAATTTTATATTCATCAGAATATCCATATTCTTTCATCTTGTTTTTTGCCTGCTCCAAAATTTCTTCTCTAGAAGAAGTACATTTTTCTATTTCTTCTAAACTTAAACCATCATCTATATTAAAGCTTCTTAAATCCCCTGTATTAGCATCTATTAAAAAGTTATCATTATTTTTTGTAGATATTAAATAAGTTATTACATCATAATTAGGTGCTTTTTGTAATTCTATATTTTCTATATCACTTGTATTTAAATCAATATTATATCTTTTTAATTGCTCAATTAATTTATTTACCGCTTCATCTTTAGTTATTACTTTTGATAAATCATCCTCATTTACTTTTAATTCATCTATATAGTTTTCAATTTTTTCTGGCTTGCTAAATACATTTTGATATACAACCGTCCCTGCATAAGTAACTCCTGCAATTAATCCTATAGCTACTACAAACATTGCAGCCATTTTTAAAATCTTTTGTTTACCCACAAACTTATCCTCCTTATCAAAATTGGATATAGCTATTTTCATCTTTACGTTTTCTAGTATTTTCTTATTTAATTCTTTATTACTCATATCTATATCCTCCTTTTTCTAATTCTTTCTTTATTTTCTTTCTTATTCTATGAAGTCTTGTCTTTACTTTAGCTTCACTAATATCTAAAATTTTTGATATTTCTTTTATTTTTCTTTGTTCATAATAAAAATAAATAAATATTTCTTTACTTTCTTTGTCCATTTTATTAATAATATTTTCTATAAACTTCATTCTATCTTGGTCTTCAAATAAATTTTCTACATCATCTTTTGCATTAATAATATTTTGATAATCTTCAATATTAATATTATTAACTTGTTTCTTATTTTTTCTTAATTTATTAAACAAGATATTTTTACAAACACCTACTAAATAATTACTTATTTTATCTCTTAAGTCCATTTTCTTGTAATTCTTCCAAAGAACAAAGAAGGTATCTGTAATTATTTCTTCTATATCTTCATCTGGTAAATTATAGCTACTATTTTTTATAACTTTATATAAAAAACTACTATAATCATTAATAATTTTTTCAATATTAAGTTCATCTCTTTCTATGTATTCTTTTAGCTCTTTCAATTTATATATAAATCTCCTTTTACTTAAGATATCTTACATACTTATAATACCATTATTTAAAAAAAGGTTACAAAAAAAGAAGTAAATAAAATAAATTTACTTACTTCTTTAATTTCCTATCTTTCTAAACTATCTGAATTTCTTTGAAATGTGTTTGATGCTTCATCAAATACTCCTAAAATCTCTTTTGTTATTCCCTCTTGTGAATAATGTTTTCTAGTATAATCAACTATAAAATCTTTATCAAACTTGTCTTGCCCTGTTAAAACATCACATACTGCATTACTTAAAGCTTGACTATCATCCATTGGAACTAGAACTCCAACTGGTGTAACATATGTTTTACTTTTATCTGATACATCTTCTTTATCTATATTTAAAATTCCAGGTATTCCACCAGCATTAGTACCTATAACAGGATGTCCACAGGCCATTCCTTCTATTACTACTAATCCAAATGGTTCATTTCTAGAAGGAATTAATGATACATCTGCTAAATTTTGCATATCTCTTATTTCATCCATGTTTTTTCTTCCAACGAAATGAGTATTTTTCAAGCCTAATTCTTTTGCCTGTGCTTTTAGCTGCTCTTCTAATTGTCCTGAGCCGACAACTAAAGTTAGGACTTTTTGTCCTTGCTCATTTAAATTTTCTTCATATGACTTTGCTGCATCTAACATTACATCAATACCTTTAAAATCAGCAAATTTTCCTACAAATAAAACTAATTTATCATAATCTAAATCAATTTTCCCATCTGGTGTATTTTGTGAAACTAAGTTGCCTATAACATCTTCTTTATCGACATTTTCATCCACATAGATTTTATTAGTATCATATCCATTTTCTATTAATTCTACTTTATTAGCAGCAAGTGGAAATAATTTTTTAAATTTTTCTTCTTGTGCTTCAGATATTACTATAATCTTACTAGCATTTATTGCAGCTCTGTTTGAGCATTCTATATAAAAATTATATTTTTCCTCTTCTTCTTTTAATTTTTTTATTTTCTCAGGATCTGTTTCTGTTTTTAATTCTCTTCTTACTTTTTGCAATTCTTCTTTGCTTCTTTCAAATCCCATTAAATCAGTTCCATGAATTGTTGTTACAACTGGCACTCCTGTTTCTGTCGCAATGCTTGTTGATATCCAGTTATGTTGTCCATGTATAATATCAGGTTTGAATTCTTTTACTTCTTCATTAATAGCCTTTCTAAAAGCTTGTTCATATTCTCTTATTTGATCTAAACTTGCATCCCAAAAATTAGCAGTACTTTCTGTATGAGTTGTAAACATTAGATAATTAAAATCACATTGTCCTTCTATTATTTCTGGATTTTCTTCTTCAGACTTAAAAGGAACTATATGATATTTCACACCAGGTATTTTATCAAAATCTGTCCTATTGTTAGCTGTAATTATTGTTACATTTTTTCCTTCTTTTAAATAAGAATTTGCAAGTGCTGTTACTTGTACACCACTTCCTGCTCCATAAGTAGGAAATGCTGTTACCATTAAAATATTTTTTACGTTATCTTTTTTGTTTTCCATATTCATCTTCCTTTATACCTTTTTTCTTATATATATCAGAAAATTTAACATATTGCAACACTATTTCATTTTTTCTTTTATTTTTACTAAAGTATTTAATGCATCTATCGGTGTTAATTCATTTAAGTTAATCTTATCTATTTCGTGAGCTATTTCTGCAAGCTTAAAGTTATACATATCAAATTGACCTTCTACTTGTTTTTTGTCTTTCTTTTCTTCTTTCTTTCCTGTTAGTACATTTTTTCTTTCTATTGAACGCAGAATTTCATTAGCCTTATTTGTTACAACTTTTGGTACTCCAGCTAGTCTTGCTACATGTATACCATAGCTTTCATCAGTACCACCACGTACTATTTTTCTTAAGAAAATTATATCTTCACCTTTTTCTTTTACTGCAATTGAGTAATTTTTTACTCCATCTATTTTTTCTTCTAATTCTGTTAATTCATGATAGTGCGTTGCAAATAATGTTTTTGCTCCACACTTTTCTTTGTCTGCAATATATTCTGCAACTGCCCACGCAATTGATAAACCATCATATGTAGATGTTCCTCTTCCTATTTCATCTAAAATTATTAAACTATTTGGTGTTGCTTCTTTTAAAATGCTTGCTACTTCCATCATTTCAACCATAAATGTACTTTGTCCCATGCTTAAATCATCAGAAGCTCCAACTCTTGTAAAGATTTTATCTACTACTCCAATAGTTGCTGATTCTGCTGGTACAAAACTTCCTACTTGTGCCATTAGAGTAATTAATGCAACTTGTCTCATATATGTAGATTTACCTGCCATATTAGGGCCTGTTATTATTGCAAGTCTATTTTCATCTTTATCTAGATGTGTATCATTTTCAACAAAAGCCCCTGTTCCTAATATTTTTTCAATTACTGGATGACGTCCATTTTTGATATCAATTACCCCAAAATTATTTACATTTGGCTTACAATAATTCATATCTTCTGCAACAGTCGCAAACGATGCTAAAACATCTAATGTTGAAACCACTTCACTTGTTGTTTGAAGTCTTACAACATTTTTTGCAATTTCTTCTCTAATTTTTGTAAATGCCTCATATTCAAGATTAACTACTTTTTCTTCAGCACCTAATATTTGATTTTCTAAATTCTTTAATTCTTCTGTAATGTATCTTTCTGCTCCTGTTAGTGTTTGTTTTCTTATATATCTTTCAGGTACTAAGTTTAAGTTTGATTTCGTAACTTCTAAGTAGTAACCAAATACTTTATTAAACCCTACTTTTAAATTCTTAATTCCTGTTTTTTCTTTTTCATCTGCTTCTAATTTAATAAGCCAATTTTTTCCTTCTGTTTGTGCTATTTTTAGCTTATCTATTTCTGGGTCAAACCCAAGCTTTATAATTCCTCCATCTGTTATAGTCATAGGTGGGTCATCTACTATTGATTTTTCAATTAAGCCATATATATCTTGAAGTTCATCCAGATTTTGATAAAGTTCTTTTAATAAGTCGGATTTACATTCGGATAAACATTTTTTTACTTCTGGTAGTTTAAATAAAGAGTTTTTAAGTGTAATCATATCACGAGCATTAGCATTTCCATAAGCCATTTTTCCTGTTAATCTTTCAATATCATAAACTTTTTTTAAATTCTCTACTACATCTCCTCTTAAAATAATGTTGTCTTTTAATTCTTCTACTGCATCCAATCTTTTATTTATTTCTGTAACATCTACTAATGGATCACTTAGCCATCTTCTAAGTAATCTTCCTCCCATTGATGTAGAAGTTTTATCTAATACCCAAAGAAGTGTTCCTTTTTTAGACTTATCTCTCATTTTCTCAGTAATCTCTAAATTTCTTCTTGCATTTATATCTAATGCCATATATTTAGATATTTGATATACTGTTATTTTATTTATATGGTCTAAAGAAGTTTTTTGTGTTTCTTCTATATATTCTATTAAAGCATTTATTGAGCTTATTGCTAATTTTTTATCAGAGATATCTTCTAATTTTCTTCCATTATTATCTACAATATTAAATCTTAAATTTATATTATTTAAATCAGATGTAAAAAATTTATCATTGAATTTTGTTACATAAATATTTTCAAATCTTTCTTTAATTTTATCCATTTCTTCTTGACATTCTGCCATCATTGAATTAACGACAAGTTCTGAAGGGGAATATCTTGCTATTTCATCTAATAACATAGGGAAATTATAATTATCTTTTATTTCTGCTGAATAAAATTCTCCTGTTGATATATCACAGATACTTATTCCATAATAAATACCAGTTTTATAAATAGACATTATATAGTTATTTTTTCTTTCTTCTAGCATATTGCTATCTACTAATGTTCCTGGAGTTACTACTCTTATTACTCCTCTTTTTACTATTCCTTTTGCTTTTTTAGGATCTTCTAATTGCTCACATATTGCAACCTTATATCCTTTTGCAATTAGCTTTGATATATATATTTCTGCAGCATGATGTGGAACTCCACACATTGGAGCTCTTTCTGCTTGTCCACAATCTTTTCCTGTTAAAGTTAACTCTAGCTCTCTTGATGCTGTTATTGCATCATCAAAGAACATTTCATAAAAATCTCCTAATCTATAAAATAGGATACAATCTTGATATTCCTTTTTCGTTTCTAAATATCTTTGCATCATTGGTGAATATTCTGCCATTTTTATCTTTCTTCCTTTCTTTTCTTCATTCCTTGTTTTATATATTTAATCTATTGTTTCTCCCTTTAAATACCACATATGTTCTGATACTATTTTTAAATTTACCATTTTTCCAATTAAAGTTTTATCTCCTTCGAAGATTACTACTTTATTACTATCTGTTCTTCCAGTTAACATTTCCGCATTATTTTTGCTTTCTCCTTCTACTAATACCTTTTGTGTTGTTCCTACATATTTTTGATTATTTTCTTCAATTTGACTTTCAACTAATTCTTTTAGCCTATTAAATCTTTTATGTTTTATTTCTTCTGGTACCTGATTTGGCATTCTATCTCCTGGAGTCCCTACTCTTCTTGAATATATAAACATATACACTTGTTCAAATCTTACTTTTCTTACAACATCTAAAGTATCTTCAAATTCTTCATCTGTCTCTCCTGGAAATCCTACTATTATATCTGTTGATAATGTTAAATTTGGTATCTTCTTTTTCATTTTATCTACCAATTCTAAATACTGTTCTTTTGAATATTTTCTATTCATTTCTTTTAGAACTTTAGTGTTTCCTGATTGAAGCGGTAAATGAACTAGTTTACAAACTTTATCACAGTCTGCTATTGCGTCTATTACATCATCTGTAAAGTCTTTTGGATGTGGTGATACAAAACGTATTCTTTCTATTCCCTCTATTTTATTTATTGCTCTTAAAAGTGTTGCAAATGAATTTACTCCTTCATATTCTTCAAAAGGTATATTTTTTTCTTTTTCTACTCTTAAATATGAATTCACATTTTGACCTAAAAGTGTTATTTCTTTATAACCTTCTTTTGATAAATGTCTTACTTCTTCTATAATGCTTTTTGGACTTCTACTTCTTTCTCTTCCACGTACATATGGTACTATACAATATGTACAAAAATTGTTACAACCATTCATTATTGTAACAGATGCTTTTATTTCGCTATCCCTTCTTATTGGCAATCCCTCATAAATTTCTCCATCTATATCTATTATATCTTCTATTTTTCTTTTTTCTTCAATTGCTCTATATAAATCTTCTGGGAATTTATATAAAGTATGTGTTCCAAATAAGATGTCTACAAACGGATAGCTTTCCTTTATTTTGTCAGTTATATGTTTTTCTTGCATCATACAACCACCAATTGCAATAATTATTCCTTTTTCTTCTTTTAGTCTTTTTAATTCTCCAAGCTTTCCAAATAACTTATCTTCTGCATTTTCTCTTACACAACATGTATTAAATAATGCAACATCACAATCAGAAACATTATCTGTTCTTGTATAACCCATTTTTTCAAGCATCCCACAAAGCTTTTCACTATCATTTTCATTTAGTTGACATCCCATTGTTAATATATTATATTTTAAGTTTTTACCTTCATTTATTTTCTTTAATTTTTCTATATATTTTTCTTGCATTTTTACTTCGTTTGTTGTATCCATTTTATCCCTCCTGCTTGCATATTTTATTATATTTTTTAAAATTTTGCAAGTAAAAAACAAAATGGAGTAGAAATAAACTTTCTACCCCAAATCCATTTAATTTTTTTATTATTCAAGACCATATTTCTTTTTAAATCTGTCTGCTCTACCACCAACTGTGTCTTGTCTTAAGTTTCCTGTCCAGAATGGATGACATTTTGAACATACGTCTACTTTTAAATCTTTTTTAGTTGAACCAACTTCTAAAACATTACCACAAGCACATGTGATAGTTGTTTGATTGTATTCTGGTTGTATATCTTTCTTCATTTTGTTCACCTCTCTTTAAATTTAAATAACATGACTGTTTTTTATAATAACATATTTTACAAATTTTTTCAAGTAATTTTTACTAATTTGTTTGATTTTCTTCATTTACTTCATTTTCTTGTTGTTGTTCATACATATATTCTGCTGAATATAGCATTTCCTTATTTAATGATAATTTATGCACAAGTTTATTCATTACATTAAATACACATGCAATTATTAATATTAACATACCTATTTTTTTCCAATATTTTGCAAGCATAATTATTTCTCCTTAAAAAAATTCTACATATTAATTATACTTTTATTTTACCCAAAAGTCAATTGTTTTAGGAAAAAAACTAAAAGCAAGCAGGATTCTAAATCAGACTCCTGTTTTTACTTTAAAGACATTACCAAAGAGACGTTAGACTCGGAAGTTTGACATCTTTTTAAAAAATTTATTGAAATTTTTGGATTAATAATATATTTTCTTTTGGTTAAAATAAAAATGGTGATAAAAATGAAAAAAAATAAATCTTGGATTTTACTAATAGTTATTCTAGCTATCTTATTTGGTGTTGGAGTATATTTTTATATAAAAACAACTAATAACAATGATAATGAACAAAACTATGAAGCGGAAAGAACTTCTGCTGTTAATAATAATCAAGAAAATAATTATACAAATATCACTCAAGAAGAAAATGAAACTACAGAAGAACAAAAGAAACAAGAAGAAAATAAACAAAAAGAAGCAGAAGCTAATCAACAGAAACAGCAAGAAGAAGCTAAAAAACAACCACAATATAAAGAAGAACAACTTGCAACATTTTCTACTAAAATATATTCTAAAGATTCAGCAAGACAAAATAATATTAAAATCACTTGTAATACTTTAAATAATACCACTGTTAAAAATGGAGCAACTTTTTCGTTTTGTAATACTGTAGGAAAAGCAACTTCGGCCAAAGGATATCAAGAAGCTGATGTTTATGACCATAACGGTAATAAAACTAAAGGCTTAGGTGGTGGAAACTGTCAAGTAAGTAGTACTCTTTACAATGCTGTTCTAGCTATTCCTTCATTAAAAGTAACTGAAAGACATGAACACAGTAATGATGTTCCATATGTTAAAGATGGTAAAGACGCTGCTGTCGCTTATGGAAGTTATGATTTCAAATTTATAAACAACACAGGAAATGATATTAAAATAAAAGCTTCAACAGATGGTTCAAGTGTTACAATTAGTATCAACTCATTAAAAGCTATTTAATCTACTCCCCTCTTTTTGAATATTTAAAATATTATTTGCATATATTTTAATATCAATTGGAGGGATTTTTATGCGAATTTTTAAATTAAGTATTTGTCTTTTTCTTATTTTTACTTTTTGTTTTTCTTATTTTATAATTCCTTGCTATGCAAGTGAATTAGGTTACATTTGGTCTGACTCTCTTGAAACTTCTGCAAATGTTGTAAATAATACTTCTAATACTATTAATAACACAAGTAATGTTCAAAATATAAATAGTACTACAAATTCAACTAATGAAGTAGCTTCTGCTACCAGTAATAATATAATAAATAACACAATTACTGATGAAGCAACAGTAGAAGAAACAAATTCTGAAGTTCAAGATGATAATTTTCTTGGCTTAGATTGTGGCTCTGCAATTTTAATTGAACAAACTACAGGGCAAGTTCTATATGCATATAATATACATGAACAATTACACCCTGCATCTGTTACAAAAGTTATGAGTATACTTCTTATTATGGAAGCTTTAGATAGTGGAAAAATTAGCTTAACAGATGAAGTCCCTTGTAGTGAAAATGCTGCATCCATGGGAGGTTCTCAAATATGGTTAGATCCTAGAGAAACTCTAACAGTAGATGAAATGTTAAAAGCAATATGTGTAAATTCTGCTAATGACTGTGTTGTAGCTATGGCAGAATATATTGCAGGAACTGAGGAAGCTTTTGTTCAAATGATGAACGATAAAGCCAAAGAATTAGGTATGAATGATACTACTTTTAAAAACTGTCATGGACTAGATGAGGATGGGCATTTAACTTCGGCATATGATATTTCGTTAATGTCAAGAGAACTTTTAGAAAAGCATCCTGATGTTACGAAATATACAACCATTTGGATGGATTCTTTAAGAGATGGAAAATCCGGGCTTTCTAATACAAATAAACTAATTAAAAACTATAAAGGTGCAACTGGTTTAAAAACAGGTTCTACTTCTCTTGCATTATATAATTTATCAGCAAGCGCTACTCGTGATAACTTGTCTTTAATTGCTGTTATTATGAAAGCTCCTACTAGTAAAATAAGATTTGAAGATGCAACTAAACTTTTAGATTATGGTTTTAATACTTTTTCTTATAAAGAATTTGGTAAAAAGGATGATGTAATAAAAACTATTTCTGTAAATAAAGGAACTGTAAATCAAGTAGAAGCGGTTTTAAGTGAAAATTGTGGTACGTTACTTCAAAAAGGATCTGATAAAAACATAGAACAAACATTAAATTTAAATGATACAATTTCTGCACCTGTAACTAAAGGTCAAAAACTTGGAGAAATTTCTTTTACTCTTAACGGCGAAGTTTTATCTACTGTAGATATTGTTGCAAAAGAAAATGTAGAAAAAATTGGTTTATTTTCTATTATAAAAAAAGTCTATTACTCTTGGGTAGATTTATTAAGAAGTTAAAACAATCAGAGACAGGGCTTTTTTGTCTCATATATACAATTGAGATAAAATCCCCGTCTCCAAAATTCTCACTCATCTTCTAGAGTTTCATCATATTCAAATTCATAATCAACATCATCTTCTACTTTATTTTTTTCTTGTCTATTTTCTGTTATTTTCTTTGTGCTTTCATCAATTTTTCTTTCTATTTCTTTTTTATCATCCTGCTGTTTTTTCATATTTTTGTCATGTTTTTTTTGCATTTCTTTTAGTATTTGATTTGTTTGTTCTTTTTTATTTTGAATACATCTATTCATAATATTATTTGTTTTTTCAATCAGGTCTGGTACATAATCTAATAACTTGTCTAATGAAGAACTATGTGTTACTGGCATTAATTTTACATTATTGGGTTGTATTACTAAAAAAGCTATCGGGTTTATTGTAACTCCTGCTCCTGAACCACCACCAAATGGTAGTCTATATTGTATTTCTTCTTCCTTTTCTTTTTTGCTATATTCATTTATCGTCTCTCCACTAAATTCACTTCCTCCTGCTGCAAATCCAAATGATACTTTAGATATCGGAATAATTACAATATTATTAGAAGTTTCAATTGGTTCTCCTATTATTGTATTTACATCTATCATATCTTGTATGCTATTCATAGCTGTAAGCATAAGACCTTCTATTGGATGTTCGCTCATTTTTACCCTCTCCTTTTTTCTTATTCTTATTTAAGATATATATTATATTTATAATATGTATCATTTTTATCTCAAATATACCTGAAAATTCAATATTCACCAAGTTTTGATTTAAAAATAGTGGTTTTATATTAAAACTTTGGTTTTTATATTCTTTTACTTTTAATCTTATTATAAATGATATTACTGTGCTAACTATCGGTATTAAAATCGCTGTTAAGCTAGCATTTTCTGTTCCTAATTCCATCTTTAAATTAAACTTTGTTATATCTACCTTATTTTCTTTTATAATTTTTGGTAAATTTTCTGGATTTAAATCTCTTTCAATCTCTTTTATTCCAACATTTTTAAATATACCTTTATTTTTTAATTTTATTATCTTTTCTTTTGTTAAAGGTATTTTTATTATTGGTATTTTGCCTAAAACGTATAATTTCACAACTAATTTATAATTTGTTTTTTGCTTTTTAGGCATCTTTGATATATATTTAAATTTTTTTACCTCTACTCCTATTTTTGATGTTATAAACAAAATTATTAAAATCAAAATAATAAAAAGAAAAACCAATATTTTCGCCCTCCTTTTTAGAGGATTTAATATTAGTTTTTCCAAAAATTTCTTTTTTAAACATATTTTTTATTTTTCTTTATCTTTTTTATTGATCATTTTCTACTTTCTTTTTTGATTTCTTTACAAGAATATCTCCAAATAATTTTTCCTGGTCTGTTTCCACTTTGCTTCTTCTTGATAATTCTAGCAACCCAGAAAAGGCTGTTACAACTTCTTGTTTATTATGTTTCTTTAAAGAAAATAATTTGTTAAATATAAAAGATTTTTGTTTTACTAAAACCTTAAACATCTGTCTTACTTTACTTGCAACTGTATAATTATCTGTAATTGCTATTTTCTCAATGTTTTTAGCATTTTGATTAATCTTTTCTTCATTTTTTTGCATAACGTTTTTATACATATCTGGTATTACATTTTTATCATAATCTTTTTCTATCTTTTGTTTTGGAAGTTCTATTTCTTCTGGTAATTTATAATATCTATTTGAATACTCTAAATAATTTTGCTTTAAAACTTTACTTATTTCTTTAAATTTCTTATATTCTATAATTCTTCTAATTAATTCTTCTTCTGTTATTTCTTCTTCCTCTTCTTCTTGCTTTGGAAGTAAGTTTTTAGATTTTATGTATAATAATGTAGATGCCATAACTAAAAATTCACTTGCTATTTCTAGATTTAATTTTTCTTGTTCTTTTAAATAATCTATATATTGGTCTGTAATCTCACTTAAATTTATGTCATATATATTCATCTTATTCTTATCTATTAAATGACATAATAAATCTAATGGTCCTTCAAAATTATCTATCTTAATTGCATATTTTTTAGTCTCAAGTGTTAATATTGCCATTTTTACTCCTCCATTGCTTTGTTTATATTTTCTAGTTTATATCCTTTTTTTAATAAAAATTGTTTTATCTCATCTTTTTCCATAGAAGTAGATTTTTTATAAATTAAATTTTCAGCTGATTCTGTTTCATATTCTTCTAATTCATCTTTATTTTCATAAATATAGTCTTCTACATCATTTTTACTTAAACCTTTAGATAAAAGCTTATATTTCATTTCTCTTATTGATAAATTTTTAAGCGCAATAAAATTATTTACAGTCTTTCTTATATATTCTTTATCATCAATATAACCTGCTTCTTTTAAATATTCTATTATATCATCTAACATATTTTCTTCTATTGTTTTTCCAAATTTAGTTCTTACTTCATTTTCTGTTCTTTTCTTATATAAGATATATCTTAACACTCTTGTTTTTTCTTTATCAAATTCTTCTACTGTATACATATTTTCCTCTTTTCTCATTAGAAATTTATAAATTTATATATTGCCTCCGCAAATCCTCCGTCTTTTGCCGAATTCTTTGTTACGTAAGTTGCTTTTTCTTCTACTTCATCATAGCTTCCTCCTATTGCAACTCCAACTCCTGCATTTTCTATCATAGCTATATCATTTATATTATCTCCTATTGCCATTACTTCATCTTTTTGTATATTTAAATATTCACATAATTGTTTCAAAGAATTATATTTGTTAACACATTTAGGTACTATATCTAAATATTCATATTCTTTATCTATTACTCTATCTTTGTATTCATTATATTTTTTTATTTGCATAACAGCTAAATTTTGATTCTTTAATATCTCTTGTCTTATATTACTTAAATCTTTTTCGGCTGATATGATTAGTTTTAAAACACTTAAATTATTTGTGTTTATATACTGTTTTAAATCTTGTACTACATTAAAACCAATATTTTCTTTATATAATTTATAATTTCTATCTGCCATATATTTTAAGCTGCCTTGAGCTATAATTTTATTTTCAACATAAATATGTACATGTAAATTATTCTTGTTTGCTATATCAATACATTTTATCAAATCTTCCTTATTTAAGACATTTCTTATGATTTCCTTTCCTGTTTTTAGATTAATTATTTGCGTACCATTTCCAAAAATGCCATAACCTGCATTCATCTGCTTGCAGAAATCTTTTACCATAAAATATGTTTTTCCCGTACATAATGTGAAATTTATATCTTTAGCATTTAACTTTTTTATAGCCTCTATATTATATGACGATATTTGATTATCATTATCTATTATAGTTCCATCTATATCACTTGCTAATAACTTTATCATAACATCCTCTTTTATATAAAGTTTTTTTATTATTTTACTATAACTTACCTAAAATATCAAGAAAAGAAAAAATAAAAAAAATTAATTTTTTTCAAAAAAACTATTACACGAAATAAAAAAACATGTTACAATAAATAGTGGCGAATAAATAAACCACAGAGTTTATTAGTAAAAAATCCAATGAAAGGAGGAGTTATTATGCCAACAAATAAAAAAGAAGGTATCGTATTTGGTATTTGCATGTGCGTTATTATGGTATTTTTTATGGGCCTTTTAAATATTTCTATTCATTTAGGAGGATTTAACTTAAATTCTATTAAAACTGCCGTAATTGCATTTCCAGTAACTTTAGTAATAGCATACATTTTAGAAACATTTATTATAGGAAAAATTAACCACATCTTACTTGGAAAATTTGTTAAAGAAACTGACAGTAAAAATGCATACATATTATTTAACTGTTTCTTTATTGTTACAATGATGTCTCTTGTTATGACTATAATTGGTGGTCTTCTTGGTGGAGATAATTTACAAACAATTTTTACAGAATTCTTTATCAGATGGCCTAGAAACTTCTGTGCAGCATTTTTCTTAAATATTTTAGTTGCAGGACCTATTAGCAGATTTGTTTTAAAACTTATGCAACAACACAGCAAAGAGAACAACGAAAAAACAACAGCAGAAGAAACAATATAACAAAAAATACACTTATATCATTTTAATAAGTGTATTTTTCTTTTACTTAATTTTCTACTCTTCTACAATCATGACATTACTTCTATATTCATTTGCAAAAAATACATTAATGGAATTTTCCCCAGAAGCCTCAAAACGTGCAAGCACCTTTCGTACCTTACTAGAAAAATTCCCGCTTAACGTCTAAAGTCGTTAAGACTATTTTTTCAATTAAATTCTTTTAAAAGTACTCCATTTGCCATTTCTAACAAACGGCTTTAGCTTTCAGTACTACAAATATAAAGCTAGGCGGAAACCAATGCGAGGATTGCTGAAGCCTGGACTATCGTTGTCACGACCGCTGGCAGGAAAGCCAGAACCACTGTCGTCGTAAGAGCCTCCTCGAAGATCTCTGCCGTCAGTAGAGAACGCCTCAGTTGTCCACTCTCCTAAATTTCCCGCTAAATCATATATATGGTTCTTTTCTGTTTGGCTAAATTCTCCTGTATTAGCTAAATTTGTTGTATTAGAAAAATCGTCATCACTATAATTTCCCCAAGTTGTACTATCTCCTAATATCTCAAATGAAGTTACTTCTTCTGTTTCTTCTAACCATCCTAATGTTCTATCCCATGCTGCTCCTGTTAATAATGAACTTTCAAAGTTTTTTCCAGAAAGACTACTATACATTTGTTCTGCTTTGTCTAATGCCTCTATTTGACTTATACTTTTCCAAGGAGTTACATCTCCTTTTACTGCTACATTACCATTTTCTTCACTTGCTTCATATCTTCCTATATAAAATCCTCCATTATTGTTTACAGATTCTTTATACTCTTCTTTATCTTCATATAGACCTTTTGCCTCAGCTCCTATTATTGGATATGCTTCTTCTACTGTTTCACATCCATATTGAGATAACATACTTTCTAATGTTTGTCCTGGCATTTTGCTTTTAATATATTCATCTGTTAACATCCAATCCACCATTGTATCAAAGGCATATAAACTATGAACTCCTAAAGAAAAGTTTTTCTCTTCTGATGCTGTTTTAACATTTAGAACATAAGGTCCGTTTATTGTAGGTGTTTGTTCTTTAGAATAACTTGTTCCTACATTACTTTCAGTTAATATTGTGTCTCCATATGGGTCTGTTAAAGTTATACTTTCTATATCTTCTCCACTTGTTACATTTATCTGTAACTTTTGGCCTTTTTCTACTGGTACCCATACAAATTGATTTCCACTTTCATCTTGTATTATATAACCATCATCAACAGTTCCATCTACATATGAAAAACCTGTTGGCATTGGTGGTGTTTCTACTTTTGTTCCTTCCATCTTCATAGTTGCTACAATTTCATCTTCTTCTGTTGGTGGTACTTCTCCACTTTCTGGTCCTGTTATTGTTCCATCATCTTCTATTGTATATGTTCTATCTGTATCTGGAAATGTTACTGTTATTGGGTCTGTATTATTTGCAGTTGCATTTGTTCCATTTGATTCAAACTCATCATTTAAATCTTCATATGTTGCTTCTCCATTTGGCTTTTTTATCGCTGCTGAAGTATATGCAAGACTTATTTGCTCCTTCTCCTGAGCAATTTCAGTTTTCTCTGCTGCATTTTGTGCCTGTGCTATTATTCCGTTATCCCTGTTACCATTGCAATTGATATTCCTGCAAGTATTAGAAGGACAATTATGTTTAGTACTATAGTAATGACTAGTGCTATAAGTGTAATTCCTTTTTCCTTTGCTTTTAATTTTTTCTTTTTTTCTTTCATTTTATAATTCCCCCTTGTTTTATTTATATATAAAAATTTAATAACAAAACGCAAAAAAGACAGCAATAAAACCTATTTTTCTAGGTTTCATTACTATCTTTTTATCTATATTTATTCTATTATTATTTACTAATAACCTACCTGTGTGTGTACAGCCACAAGGCTTTCAAGTGTTCTAATCATCTACTTTTTCCTTTCTCTTTTGTCATTTTTCCTTATATGTATTACTATTTTACACATAATTTCTAAAATTGTAAATAGATTTTTTTAATTTTTTACAAGTAGTTGTCTCAAAATTTGCGACAACTTAATCTTCATCAGTAAATTCGGATTTTCCGAATTTAACCATTGTTTCTTTTTTCTAATTTTCTTTTTTGAACTGTTGCAAAATTTGCAACAGTTTGAAGATTTTTTATCTTTCTTTTAAAGCATTATTATTATATTTGCTAATCATTAAAATTTATTTATTTTATATCTGCTAATGCGTAATTTTTAACAATTCGTATAAAAATTTTCTCTAATATTCTCTTTCCGTTTTGAACTATCGCAAAATTTGCGACACTTGGAAGCCATTTATTCTTTTTATATTAAATAAGCATTGATATATTAGATTATATATTTTAGATTTTCTATCTTTATAAATTTTGTCGGAAATTCCGACAGAAGTCTTTTTCATCAAGCTCATATCTCTATGTAATAACTTAGTTTCTTTAGAATTCTTTTCTAATTTGTTTAGTGGTCGTTGCAAATTTTGCACCAACCACTAAACATGCTATGTTATTTCTTCTTCCGTTTTGCTTCTAACTAAAGACATCCATACAATTACGTTTACCTTTTTTCGTTTTCATTCTTTGCAGTATGCTCATTGTTTGAGCATACTACTTTTTCTTCTAATTCTTCATCTTTATAGTAAGATATTACAAAATTCTTTTTACTTTTAAATATTCTTTTAACGCTGCCTGTAATACTTTTGAGAAATTAACATTTTGTTCTTCTGCTAATTTATTTAACCACCCAGGAATTGTAAGTGTTTTCTTTACTGACTGTTCTTCCATCTCACTTCTAACTAAAGGCATCCATACACTTACAGTTACTGTTTTTTCATTTTCGTTGCATTTAATGTTTTCCAATGGTGTAGCTTCTGGTATTTCTATTCCTTCTTCTTCTCTGTTATATAATGTTAATTCTAATACCTCTTTTGCATTTTTTAACGCTTCTTTTGTTGTACTAGCACAAGAAATGGCTTCATCTATATCAGGAAACCTAATATTAATTCCATCTTTTGCATATTCAAAAATAGCTGTAAATTCGTAACTTTCTTTCATAATCATCTCTCCTAACTAAATTTTATTCCTGACTGTCTTTCTATGTTCTTTAACGTACCTTGTGGAATTGGGTTTTTACTTGTAGACACAGTCACTACTTTTTCTTCTCCTTCTTTTGTAAATATGTGATGGCTGCCTCTTGTTCTTTTTTCAATCCATCCATCCTTTTTTAATGTTTTTATTACTTTTTTTGGTGAATATCTTTTCATATTATTTGCTTTCCTCCTTATAATATAACACGTATAAATTGCACGTGTCAAGCAAAATTTAAAAAAAGACTAAATATAGATAAATATAAAATATATTTATCTATATTAGCCCCTATATTTTAATCCCTTATTTAATTATTCTTCGTCGTCATCGTCTTCTTTGCTTGGTAGGTCTTCTCCTAAACTTTGTTCAAATGCTTTAGCAAAGTTATCTCTAACTTTACCTTCAATTTCATCTAACATTTCAGGATTTTCTTTTAAATATTTTTTAACATTTTCTCTACCTTGACCAATTCTTTCACCATTATAGCTAAACCAAGAACCTGCTTTTTCAACAATGTCTAAGTTCACTGCCATGTCTAGAATATTTCCTTCTTTAGAAATACCTTGTCCATAAACTATATCAAATTCTGCCTCTCTAAATGGTGGAGCAACTTTGTTTTTAACTACTTTTACACGAACTCTATTTCCTTTAATTTCTCCATCTTGTTTAATATTTTCTATTCTTCTTATATCCATTCTAACAGAAGCATAGAATTTTAAAGCACGTCCACCTGTTGTTGTTTCTGGATTTCCAAACATAACTCCAATTTTTTCTCTTAATTGGTTAATAAAGATTAATACTGTTTTTGATTTGTTAATTGCTCCAGCAAGTTTTCTTAATGCTTGTGACATAAGTCTTGCTTGAAGTCCCATATGAGAGTCTCCCATATCTCCATCTATTTCAGCTTTTGGAACTAATGCTGCAACAGAGTCTACTACTACAACATCTAAAGCTCCACTTCTAATTAAACTTTCTGTAATTTCTAATGCTTGTTCACCTGTATCTGGTTGTGAAACAATTAAATCATCTATATCCACTCCTAATTTTCTAGCATAAACTGGATCTAATGCATGTTCTGCGTCAATAAATGCTGCTTCTCCACCCATTTTTTGTGCTTCAGCAATTATATGTAATGCTAAAGTTGTTTTACCAGAAGATTCTGGCCCGAATATTTCTATAATTCTACCTCTTGGAACTCCTCCAATACCTAATGCTATATCTAAACTTAAAGCTCCAGTAGGAATTGCTTCTATTTCCATAGCTTTAAAATCTCCAAGTTTCATTACTGAACCTTTTCCAAATTGTTTTTCTATTTGTCCCATAGCTACCTCTAAAGCTTTTTTCTTTTCTTCACTTACTTCCATTATTTTTCCTCCTTAATTTATTGAACTTTTGTTTGATATTGTTATTATATACCAAATATTTGTTTTGTCAATAACTTTTTCAAATTTTTTTTATTTTTTATTTGTACCATCCTTCAATTCCATAAAACTGATTAAACCAAGTTGGTGTTATATCTCCTACTAGACTTGAACTATAAGCAATTGTATATTTATTATTATATAAACTTACATATGGAATATCAGTTTTATAAATATCGGCTAATCTTTGGTAATCTTGTTTTAAAACATTTTCATCTGTTGTATTCTTTGTCTCATTTAATAAATTTGTTACTTCTTCATTTGAATAATTTGCAATATTGTTACTTCCGAAAAAAGTGTCTAAATTTAGACTTGGTGATAATGTCATTGAACATAATGCAATATCATAATCTCTATTGTTTATTGCATTATTATATTGTTCATCAGTTGCTTGTACAATATTTATTCTAATGCCTTGTGCTTGTAACTGTCCTTGTATATTTTGAGCAACAGCAACCTTTGTACTATCACTTGCTCTTACTAGTAAATTAAGTTCTATTCTTAAAGTTCTTCTATTTTCTGTTTTTTGCCATGAACCACTTCTTAAAGTCCATCCTGCATCTGTTAATTCTTTCTTTGCCTGTTCTATATTATATCCACTACTTGCATCTTGGTTTTGATATAACCAATTGCCATAATCAAGAGGAAAACTACTTGTTAAACATTTTCCAGCTAAAGCATTTGAATTTATATTATCTTTATCAATAGAATATGAAATTGCTTTTCTAACCTCTAGCCTGCTCAAATATTGGTTGGACATATTAAATGCTAAAAATGTATGGTCTCTTCCTTTTATTTCTCTTGGAGTATAACCTATTGTTCCTATATAATCTTGAATATTTTGGTTATCTGTTGCAATTAAATCTATTCCGCCTACTTTAAAACTATTATACAATTCTCCAATAGAAGAATATAAATTAACAGTAATTGTTTCTATTACACTATCTTTATCCTTGTTCCAATAACTAGTATTTTTTGATAAAGTAATATAAGAGCTTTGAACATCTGTTATTTTAAACATTCCCGTTCCTACAGGAGAAGTATTTTTACTACTTGTTGCAAAATCTTCTCCTTGATAGTATTCTTTTGATAATATTGGAAATGTTAAATTATATTCAAAAAACGGAACTTCTTTATCTAAATTTATCCTTACAGTATAATCGTCAACAACATCTACTCCAACTACATCTTGAACATTTGCAGAATAAATTGTATCTGAATCTTTTAGTCTATCTATTGTAAACCTTACATCTTCTGCAGTAAATGCTTGTCCGTCAGACCATCTAACATTTTCTCTTAATTTAATTAAATATGAATTACCACTTTCTTTTGCCCATTCAGTTGCTAAACATCCTTCAGCTTTATAATCCGAAGTCAAATTAACTAAAGGTTCATATATTAACTTAGTAATATTTTGAACATTTTTATTTTTACTAAGAATAGGATTTATTGTATCAAAACCTGCTATTCCTAATTTTAATTCTTTTACCCTATCATCTTGGTTACTGGCAGTATATTCTTCCTCTTGTCTTTTTACTTCTTCATCTTGTCTAATTATATATATTGCAATACCTAAGATTAGAATAATAAAAACCACAAAAACATATTTAATCCAATTTGATTTCATAATCCACCTCTGTACATAAGTATCATACATTAATTTCGTAAAAATTTCAAGTAAATTTATGATTTCGCAAAAATTTCATCTTAAAATACAAAAACAGGCTAATTTATAGCCTGTAATTTATTTTCTTATTAACTTCTTGACTCTACAATTAGTTTTATGCCAGTTCTATCTTCTCCTTCTACTTCAACCTCCGCAAATGCTGGAATACAAACTAGGTCAACTCCTGATGGTGCTACAAATCCTCTTGCTATTGCCACCGCCTTTACTGCTTGATTTAATGCTCCTGCTCCAATTGCTTGCATCTCTGCTCTGTTTGATTCTTTTACCAATCCAGCAATTGCTCCTGCTACTGAATTTGGGTTTGATTTTGATGAAATCTTTAAAATTTCCATTTTCTTTTGCCTCCTATAATTTTATTTTTGTTGTTGCAACTTCTATGTTTGTATTTTACAATATCTGGAAATAAATGTAAAGAGTTTTCTGGAAATTTTTGGAAGTTTTCATCGCGTTAAAATCTTTTTTTCGACAAAAGAATTTTACATTCTAATTCTTTTTATATATTTCACTTTATTAGTACTATTATCTACATCAAAAATAACACCGTTAAGCATAGTTTCTCCTCCAGCTATTTTATATCTTTCAGGTAAAGTTGTTTCAAACCTTTTTATAGATGCAGATACATCCATACCTATAACTGACTTTTTAGGACCTGTCATTCCTATATCTGTTATATATGCTGTTCCGTTTTCTAAGATAGTTTCGTCTGCAGTTTGCACATGTGTGTGTGTTCCAAAAATCGCCGTTACTTTCCCATCTAGATAATAACCTAATGCAATTTTTTCAGCTGTTGCTTCTGCGTGGAAATCTATTATAATCATATCTACTTTATCCTTTATCTTCTCCACTATATCTTTTGCTATTAAAAATGGATTTTCAGATAAAACATTTACATCTACTCTTCCTATTAAATTTATAACTGCTATTTTTTTATGCATACATTCATAAATATTATATCCTTTACCTGGAACACCTTTAGGATAATTTGCTGGTCTTAATAATTTTGGGTGATCTATAAATTTAAAGATATCTTTTTTACCCCAAGTATGGTTTCCCATTGTTATTACATCTACATTTTCTTCTAATATATCATCGAAATTCTTTTTAGTTATTCCCATTCCTTCTCCAGCATTTTCACCATTTACTATTACAAAATCAATTTTCTCATTTTCTCTTATTTTAGTAAGCTCAGACTTTAATTTATTTACACCTGCTGTTCCTACTAAATCTCCTATTGCTAATATTTTCAATATAATTCCCTCTTTCTAAGATAATCTACCTTTATATAATACTATAAATAGAAAAAATAATCAAATCATTCATCAAATTTTATATATTGTTAACTTTGATTTTCCCCTTCTTTTATGCTATAATTAATAGTAGGCAAAAAAGCTGAAAAGAAAGGAGAATCATCTAACAACTTTGTTTTACTCAAGTAGCAATTGCTACCTCCATAAAAAAGATACCTATTTTATAACTTTAAGGAGCTTTCATGCTAAAATGCATTCATGTTGACCGTATAAATCACAAAGATATCCCTGATTATTCAGGTCCAGATTCAGTATATTACTTCCATGAAGATTACTCAGATGTAATGTACATGCTATTCATGGACAATGAGGGAAATTATTATCCATTAAGTCCACTTCTAGACAAGTATGGATATAACATTACCCTTCAGCAGTGGGAAGAAAGAAGGAAAGAAACTTCTGATAATCACTAGATTTTTAATTTAATACTTTTCAAATAGGTATCTTTCCCTTGGTTAACACCAAGGGTTTATTTTTTATTTTTAAAACTTTTTGTCAATAAAAAAGAGAGGTTACCCTCTCTATATTATTTTGCGTAGTCTACTACTCTTGTTTCTCTAATTACATTTACTTTAATTTGTCCTGGATAATCCATTTCGCTTTCAACCTTTTTAGCAATGTCTCTTGCTAAAATTGTCATTTGGTCATCAGATATTTTATCTGGTTTTACAATAATTCTTATTTCACGTCCTGCTTGTATTGCAAAAGATTTTTCAACTCCATCGAAAGAATCTGCAATTTCTTCAAGATTTTGTAATCTTTTAATATATGCTTCTAGAGTTTCTCTTCTTGCTCCAGGTCTTGAAGCAGATATTGCATCTGCAGCTTGTACTAAAACTGCTTCTAATGTTTCTGGTTCAACATCTCCATGATGTGCTGCTACTGCATTTATAACTAATGGATTTTCTTTATATTTTTTAAGAACTTCCACACCTATATCCACATGTGTTCCTTCTACATCATGATCTAAAGCTTTACCTATATCATGTAATAATCCTGCTCTTCTTGCAAGTTTAGTATCTAATCCTAATTCATCAGCCATTATTCTTGCTAAGTTTGATACTTCAATTGAGTGATTTAATACATTTTGGCCATAACTTGTTCTGTATTTTAATTTTCCAATTAATTTTACTATATCTGGATGAAGTCCGATAACGCCAGTTTCAAGAACTGCTCTTTCTCCTTCTTCCTTAATAGTATTTTCAACTTCTTCTTTGGCCTTTTCTACCATTTCCTCAATTTTAGCAGGATGAATTCTTCCATCATCAATTAGTTTCTCTAATGCAATTTTTGCTACTTCTCTTCTTAATGGATCAAATCCTGATAATACTACTGCCTCTGGTGTATCATCAATTATCAAATCAATTCCTGTTAATGTCTCTAAGGCTTTTATATTTCTACCTTCTCTTCCTATAATTCTTCCTTTCATTTCATCGTTTGGAAGAGCTACAATTGATACTGTAGTTTCCTGAGAATGATCTGCAGCACATTTTTGTATAGCATAGCAAAGCATTTCCTTTGCATCTTTATTTATTGTTTCCTTAGCCTTTTGATCTTGTTCTCTTATCAATGCTGCTTTTTCTGCAACTAATTCTTTTTCCATTTCAGATAATAATCTTTGTTTTGCCTCCTCTTTAGTTAAGGATGCAATTTTTTGAAGTTCTACCATTTCTTGGTCATGTAATTTTTCTAATTCTTCTTTCTGTTTGTCTAAATCTCGTAATTGATTTTCTAAGTCTCTTTCTTTCTTTTCAAAATTATCTGAACGTTTTTCTAAGTTTTCTTCTTTTTGAATTAGTCTTGCTTCTTGTTTTTGTACTTCGCCTCTTCTTTCTTTAATCTCTTGGTCTAATTCTTTACGACTAGCCATAATTTCTTCTTTAGCTTTAAAAATTTCTTCTTTTTTCAAATTTTCAGCTTCTATTTTAGCTAAATCCACTAACCTTTTTGCTTCATTTTCTGCTCCTTGGATTTTAGACTCTGCAACTTTTTTTCTGTATGCCATTCCTATTGGTATACCAATTGCAAGTGAGATTAAGACAGCGGCGACAACGATTACAATAGTCATAATCAATACACCTCTTTCTTATTTAATTTTCAATGTTCGAGTAAAATATATATACCTTTTATTTTTTAAATATATTTTTTCTACACCTATTCTATTTTAACTTTATTCTTATAAACTGTCAAGTAATTTTAAGATTAAATTTTTCTTAAGTAGTTAATTTTAGGCAAAAAGAAGAACCCCCTCTTACGAGGTGGGAAAGAAATAATTTCTTTTCTAAGATAGGAGATAAAAACTTTTATGGAAATAATTTTTTCATCCTCCTAGCAAATCTTGAACTAGAACCTGCGACTCTAGTGTTTGCTCCAATATTTGCTATATCTTCCATAATAGCATTTTCCACAATTTCTGGAGATACTAAGAATTTTTTTTCAGAAAAATTCTTTCTTTTCCCTCTAAGTAACTCTCCGTCATCTGCTATAACTTCGTTTCTATCATAAAACCGATAAGCAGCAACCCCTTCTGGAAAAACAATTGATTTTTCATTTCTTTCTTGAACTTCCAATCGCTTATGTCTAAGAGGATTAATAAAAATAAATTCTACATAGTGCTTAAGCATTTTCTCTCCAATCTTCTCTTTCATCGCTAAATTTATAACAATGAATACCAACTGGTGCATTTGTTATACACCAACTAATGTAGATACATCTTAACAGGTTTTACATAAAAAGTCAATTTTTAGAAGTATTAATCTCTATGTTTTCTCCATCAGAAGTTACTGTAATTGTTCCATTTAAATCTGTTCTATAAATTGTGCTTCTAATACTTTGTAATTTGTTTAGAGTTTCTTCAGTAGGAAGTCCATAAGAATTTCCTTCTCCTGCCATTATTATGCTATATGTTGGTTTTGTTTCATTTAAGAACTTGTCTGAACTACTAGTATTTGAGCCGTGATGACCAACTTTTAATAAATCAACTTTTGGCCAATCTCTTGTTTCTTCATTTTCTGCTTCTGCGTCTCCCATAAATAAGAATTTATTATTTCCGTATTGCATAAGTAATATTATTGAAGAAAGATTTAAATTATCTTCATCTAATATGCTATCTGTCATAACTTCTAAACTAGCATTTCCTACATTAAATGTATCACCTTTTTTAGGGCTAGTTATAGATAACCCTTTATTTTCTATAGCGTCTAATACATCTTCAAATGTTTTAGTCGTTGTTTCAATTTGTGGCATATAAATATTAGTAATTTCTAAATCACTATTTATTACATCATCTAGACCTCCAATATGGTCTTCATGAGGATGTGTGCCTACAACATAATCTAATTTTGTTATTCCTTTATCTTTAATAAAGTTTACAACATCTTCTCCATCTTCATTATTTCCAGCATCTATTAACATAGAAGAATTATTATTTGTAATTAATATACTATCTGCTTGTCCCACATCTATAAAGTATATATTTAAATTTCCTTCTACAGGCAATGAGCTTGTGACTGTTTCTTGTTCTGCAACAGTATTAATATTATTCTCTACTTCTAAAAGTTTATTTATATTTTCATTATTTAAACCAAATATTCCTGCTATTGCTAAAACAATAATTCCAACAATACTTCCAATTAGCTTTTGTTTTCCTCTTTTTCTTTTACTCATTTGTTTTCCCCCTATCTTTATTCCCTAAATTTTATTTTAATTATTCCATAATTTTTTCATTTTGCTTTTTATTCTTTCTTTAGCTTCTAATGTTTTTTCTGGATTTACAGTATATTTACCATTTATTTTATCTAAGATGTCTCCTTCTTTTACATTTTTAGGTAAATCTTCTTTTTTTACGTCTAACATTTTTCCAGTATTTCTATTTTCTAAAACTGCAAAATCTCCTTCAAATCTATCTATTGTGAACTCTTCTATTGCATCTAATTTTTTAGCAAGTTCTACTTCATCATTAGATAGATTACTGTCCTTAGTATTTACATTTGTCTTATTCTTTTCAATTGCATTTTCTAAAGTTTCTTTAATTGCTTCACCTAAGTTTTCAAAAATATCCATACAAACTCCTTGTATAATATATTTAGGTTTTTAAACAAGGATTTACCTATAAACCTTTATATAATAATTATATTAATTCATG